>JAEUIX010000247.1 GCA_016794945.1 Phycisphaerae bacterium | reverse complement strand
CCGACACGAGGAACTGCGCGGTCAGAAACTCCGGCCTTGGCATGGGCCGAGTGTACGCCCCGGCAACCCGCCGAGCGACCATTCACCGAACGATCCGGCTCAGGCCCCCGCCAGCGAGCCGTCCACCAGCCGCACCGTCCGATCCGCTCGCGCAGCCACTTCCCCGTCGTGGGTCACGAGCACGATCGTTCGGCCCGTCTGTCCCCGCTGCGTGACCAGCGCCTCCAGGATCCCCAGGCCCGACGCCCGGTCGAGATTGCCCGTCGGCTCGTCTGCCAGCAGCAGCGGCGGGTCGTTCATCAGCGCCCGCGCGATCGCGACCCGCTGGCGCTCACCGCCCGACAGTTCCGCCGGCCTGTGCCGCAGGCGGTGCGACAGCCCCACCCGACCCAGCAGATCCTCGGCACGGGCCGTGACGTCGGCCCGCTGCCGCAGGTAGCCCAACCGGCCCAGCCGGATCATCGCGGCGATGGCGACGTTCTGGAGCACCGTCAACTCCGGCAGCAGGTGGTAGAACTGGAACACGAAACCGACGCTCCGCGAGCGGTAGCGGTCGATGCCCGCCGCCGAGAGCGAGCCGAGCGACCGCCCGTCGAAGGTCACATCGCCGCCGCTGCCGCGGTCCGGCCGGTCGAGCCCCCCCAACAGGTGCAGCAGCGTGCTCTTGCCCGAGCCCGAGGCCCCCACGATCGCGACGAACTCCCCCGCCCGCACGTCCAGGCTCACGCCGCGCAGCACGGGCACATCCACCCGCCCGAGGCGGTAGGTCTTGTGCAGGTTGGTCGCCGACAGCAGCGCTGACATGGTGCTTCGCTCACTCGAACCGCAACGCCCGAACCGGGTCCATCCACGCCGCCCGCAGCGCGGGCACCAGCGCCCCGACCAGACTGAACCCCACCGACCCGAGGAAGACCTTGGCCGCGTTGGCGGGATCCACCTTGCGCGGGATCTCGGTGAAGTAGTAGACCGCCGGGTTCCAGATCTGCACGCCGAAGGCCCGTCCAAGCCACTCGTGGATCTCGTTGATGTTGGTCGCCACCGTGTAGGCCAGGCCCACGCCCAGCAGCCCGCCGATCACGCCGATGAGAAGCCCGTAGCGCAACCAGACCCACCCCACGCCGGCGCGGCTGGCGCCGATCGCCCTCAGGATGCCGATGTCGCGGGTCTTCTCGCTGATCATCGCCCAGAAGATCGCCAGGATCAGGATCGACGCCACCATCGAGATGAACGACAGCAGCGTCACCACGACACCCGTCTCGTTCCGGACCGCCCCGACGAATTGCGCCTGGCTCATCTCCCACGTCTGGATCAGGCGGGGTGGGAACCGCTCGTTGCCCCGCATCGCCGCGTACGACGGAACGGCGCCGCGGTGCGCTTCGGCGAACGCGCGGTAGACCTCCAGGCAGGTGTTCAGCAGCGCGTCGGGGGGCACGCCGGGCTGGCCCTTGACGACCACGCTGGTCACGCGCGCCGGGCTGCGGCCGGTCGTCGGCACGGGAGCGAAACCGTCGGGCCCCGGGGGCTCGTACGGGTTGAACTCGGCCGCGACCGCGTCCGACTCGTCCATCTTCAGGAGCTTCTGCAGCACATCGATAGGCATGAGCATCGAGCGCTTGTCGATCTCGAACACGTCGGTACGGAACTCGTTGGCCACCGGCAGCGTCTTGCTGACCAGGGCCACGTCGCGCCCCCTGGAATCGAGCGGCAGCACACGCACCGTCACCGACCGGTCGGGCATGAAGCCGCCGACCCACTCGATCGAGCCGTCGGCGTTGGGCTTGCCGAACGACTCCTTGCGGAACTCGTACCACGCCCCCGGCTGCCGGCGCGACAGCCCGCTCACCTCGATCCCCGGCACCGCCGCCGGCACGGGCTTGCCCGTCACGGGGTCGGCACGGGTCATGCTCAGCCCGTTGCGCAGCGCCGCCTCCATCCGCGCCCGCCATTGGGGGTCGAGCCGCGGATCCTCCGCCTCGCGGTCCTTGGGCACCGGCGCCTCGATCGGCTTCCAGTACAGAACGCCCCGCCAGTCGACGACCCGCGCGTACCGCACCGGGTCGATGCCCCGGATGGTGATCGGCACCACCTGGTCGTCCGGCAGCGTGATCACGCCCATGGTCTGGATGAGCGGCGCGGCCGCCGCAACGTGGTCGCTCCTGGCCTCGAGTCGGCGGATCAGATCGTCGGAATGGGCGAAACCAACGGTCGGCCAGGTGATGGTCACGTCGCCGGTGAAGACGCGCCCCGAGGCGAGCAGCTTGTCGAGGAACCCCCCCATCACCGACCAGGCCACCAGCACCATGGCCGTGCACACGGTCACGGCCAGCACCGCGACGTACGGCATCAGCTTCGTCGAGAGGTAGCGGCGCGTCAGCAGCGAGGCGTACACGGGGCGGAGTGTACGCGCCGGCGGCGCTCAGCGCGCCGGTTCGAACGCCCGCACCAGCGCCGCCAGGTTCGCGTCCATCATCGCGAACCAGTCGCCCGAGCCCAGCGGGTCCAGCGTTTCAACCCGCGCACCGGTCGCACGCGCGATGCGCTCCGCCGCGGCGGGGCTCAATTGCGGCTCCACGAACACCGTTGTGGTCGCATCGCCGCCGATCGACTCGATCGCCCGGCGCAGGTCGCCCGGCGTCGGTTCCGCCGCGGTCAGCCCTTTGAGCGCAACGGTCTTCAGCCCGTAGCGCGCTGCGAGTCTCCCCCAGGCGTCGTGCCCCACCACGATCGTTCGGCCCGCCAGCGGCCCAAGCGACCGGCCGTACGCGTCGTGCACCCCCCGCACCTTCGCACGGAGTTCCTGTGCACGCGCCGCCCGCCGTTCCCGGGGTGTCGCCGTATCGAGCGCATCGACCTCGCGGGCCAACGCTTCTACCAGCTGCTCGACCAGCACCGGGTCCAGCCACAGGTGGGGGTCGGCGGCGTGTCCGTGGTCGCACGTTTCGTCGTGCTCGTGTTCGTGCCGGTGGTCGTCCGAGTCGGCCTCGACGCCCGCGACGCGGTCGAACCGGACCACACGCCGGTTCGGGTTCGGCCGCTGGCCGAGCAGGGCATCGACCTGCGGCTCGAGCCCCAGCCCCACGAACACGACCAGATCGGCCGTCGCGACCGCCGCCAGCCGCCCGGGAGGAATCTCGTACCCGTGTTCGCTCGCCCCGGGCGGGATGAGCAGGTCCACGACCGTTCCGGGGGGCACCAGAGCCTCCACCAAGCCCTTGAGCGGGGCGATCGACACCACGACACGGAGCGGGCCGCGGCGATCGGTGTCCGGCACGCCCGCCGGGCGGCAGCCGCCGATGGCGGTCGTTGCGGCGAGCACCACGGTCAGCAACCTCATCGCGATGGTCCAGCGGATGAACACGGCGGATTGTTGCCCTGTCGCTGGCCAGATGCAACTCAGTTGCATGTGCTGGCCCGGGCCGGTCCATCCCCCGGGCGAGGCCCCGGACCACCGCCCCAGGCCGTTCCAAAGGCCCCTCGCGTGCGTCTATACTCCCGGTGTTCGGGGCGGTAGCTCAGTTGGTAGAGCGCTTCGTTCGCAATGAAGAGGTCGGGAGTTCGACTCTCCTCCGCTCCACTGAAGGACAGGGCCCGGCCATGCCGGGCCTTGTCGCTTTTTGGGCCGGGGCTGGCCCCCCACCCCTGGGAAATCGCACAGATGTGTGGATTCGAGACACGTACGTCCGATATCCGCACACTATCGGCAGGGTAACCACCCACGCCGCCCACAACCCCAAGGGGAATTCCACATGCAATGGGTTCATTTGCTCTCTCTGGTGCTCTGCGGCCTGCTGGCAGCGGCCCCGATGCTGCTCTCCAAGAAGCCGAACGCCAAGCCGATGCTGGACAAGCTCGCCCAGTTCGGCGGGCTGATCGGGCTGGTGACGCTGATCCTCGGCGTGATCAACTTGATCGACATCGTGCCGAACATCGGCAGCGCGTTCAAGCACTACTTCGGCATCATCGCCATCGTGGCCATGCTCTGCCAGTTGCTGCTTGGCTTCCTGCTCGGCTTCGTGCTGCTGGCCCAGTTCATCTTCAAGCCCGGCACGGCCGCCGGCGCCAAGGGCGAGGAAATCCGCAAGAAGATCGCGGGGATCCAGATCCCGGTGGGCCTGACGGCGCTGGTGGTCGCGGTGCTGCTGCTGCTCATTCGCCTTGAGATCCTCAAGCCGTAACCGGCACGATTCTCCAGTTTGACCGACTATTGCCGCCGCGACCCGGGCGCCCCCCGGGCCGCGGCGGCTATCTTCTGTGCGGATGGCAGCGAGCGGCCCCAGCGCCAAGTCGGGCGGCAATGACCCGCGGGACACACCCGCGATGCGTCAGTACGCCCGGTTCAAGAAGGCGCACCCGGGGTGCATCCTGCTGTTTCGGATCGGTGACTTCTACGAGATGTTCGATGACGATGCGGTGACCGTCTCTCGGGCGATCGGCCTGACGCTCACGCAACGCACCGCCGGCGTGCCGATGTGCGGCATGCCGTACCACCAGCTCGAGACGTACCTGCGCCGGCTGATCGAGCAGGGCTTCCGCGTGGCGGTGTGCGATCAGGTGCAGGACGCCGCCGAGGCCAAGGGCGTGATCGAGCGCGACGTCACTCGGGTCCTGACGCCGGGAACCCTCGTCGATGAAACGCTGCTGGCCGACGATCAGGCCGGGGCGCTGGCGGCCGTCTGCTTCCCTCCGGACGAGCCCCCCACCCCCGCCGGACCGGTGCTCCACGCCTCAACCTGCGCGATGGCGGTCGTCGAACTCTCCACCGGCGCGTTCTCACTGCTGCGGTGCGCTCCGCAGGCCGCGGCCGACGAGCTGGCCCGTCGCGGCGTGTCGGAAGTGCTCTACCCGGGGACGCTGGACGGGGCCCCGCCGGCCCGGCTGGCGCCGATGCTGTCGGCCCTGGGAATCGCCGGCACGGCGCAGCCGCAGTGGCACTTCCGCCCCGGCGAGGCCGGGGAGGCCCTGCGTGAGCAGTTTGGGGTGCACACGCTCGCGGGTTTCGGCCTGGCGGATGACGACCCGTTGGTCGGCCCGGCGGGGGCGGTGGTTCGCTACCTGCGTGCGATGGCGGCGCCTCGCGGCGGCGAAACGGAAGTCTCTCCCGGAGCGCGGCGCCCCGTCGGGACGCTGGCGCACCTGCGGCCGCCCCACCGCGAGGAGCCGGGCGACGAGCTGATGCTCGACGCCTCGACATTCCGCTCGCTGGAGATCGACCGCACGATGCGCACGGGTCGGACCGATCGGCCTTCGGGCGCGCCCGGCACGGTGGACGGTTCGCTGGCGAGCATCTTCACGGGACGGGCTTCGCCACGGACGCCGATGGGCCGACGGCTCGTTCGTCAGTGGCTCTGCCGCCCCCTGGCCCGGCCGGAGCCGATCAACGCCCGCCAGGCGATTGTGGCGACACTCGTGGCCGACCGGCGTGCCGCCGAGGAATTGCGTGCGGCCTTGGCCCCCGTGCAGGACGTGCAGCGCATCGCCGCCCGCATCGCGCTGCGCCGGGCAACGCCCCGTGACCTGGTCGCGCTGGCACGGTCGCTGGCCCAGGTCGAGGCGCTGTCGGCCTGCACGACCAACGCCCCGGCCATGGCCGACCACCGCCAGCGATTCGAAACGGCCGCCGAGCGGGTCCGTCCCCTGTCCGATCGCATCGCCGAAACGTGCGTGGACGACCCCCCCGCGCACCTGCGCGACGGCGGCCTGATCCGCGACGGCGTGGACGCGGAACTCGACGAGGCCCGGCGGCTGAAGACCAGCGCCGGCCAATGGCTGGCCGAGTACCAGGCCCGATTGGTGGCCGAACACGGTCTACCGAGCCTGAAGGTGGGGTACAACCGGATCTTCGGGTACTACATCGAACTGCCCAAGGCCCAAGCGGCTCGAGCGCCGGCCGGCTTCTCCCGTCGCCAGACGCTCACCGGAGCCGAGCGGTTCATCACCCCCGAACTCAAGGAGTTCGAGGACAAGGTCACCACCGCCAGCACCCGGGCCGTGGCCCGCGAACAGGCCATGTTCGATGCGCTGTGCGATCTGGCCGGCTGCGTCCTGGGGCCGATCGCGGCTTTCGGCGACGCCGCGGCGGAACTCGACGTTCTGGCGGCCTTCGCCGAGAAGGCGGTGGCCCGGCGGTGGGTCCGGCCCGTGCTCTCGTCCGATCCGGTGCTGGCGGTGCGCCAGGGCCGACACCCGGTGCTCGACGAATTGCTGGAGAACGCGTTCGTGCCCAACGACCTGTCGCTCGGCGGCGACGGGCCGTCGCTGGCGCTGATCACCGGGCCCAACATGGCGGGCAAGAGCACTTTCATCCGCCAGACAGCGCTGCTTGTGCTGCTGGCGCACACCGGCAGCTTCGTGCCCGCGGAAGAGGCGACCATCGGCCTGACCGACCGCATCTTCACCCGCGTCGGAGCGGACGATGCGCTTTTCGCCGGGCAGAGCACCTTCATGGTCGAGATGACCGAGACCGCCAGCATCCTGCACCACGCAACGGCGCGGTCGCTGGTGGTGCTCGACGAGATCGGCCGCGGCACCAGCACGCTCGACGGCCTGTCGCTGGCCTGGGCGGTGGCCGAACGGCTGGCCGTCTCCGAGCCGCCGCCGCGGGGCAACGGCGGCCCGCGCACGCTGTTCGCGACTCACTACCACGAACTGACGAGCCTGCAGGAGCGGTTGGAGGGTCGCGTGACGAATCTGCACGTGTCGGTGCGCGAATGGACCGACGAGTCGGGCCACGATCACATCGCCTTCCTGCACCGGATCGTGCCAGGGCGGACCGACCGTTCGTACGGCATTCACGTGGCCCGGCTGGCGGGCATCCCCCCGGCGGTCATCGCCCGCGCGGGCGAGATCCTCGAGTCGCTCTCGGTCGCCGGCGCGGGCGGGCCCGCGGCGGCGCCGACGAACTCCCCACGGCCGGCCCCGGCGCCGGCGGGCCAATTGCCGCTGTTCACCGAGTACCTTCCGCACCCGGCGGTCGACGCCCTGCGAGAAGTGAAGATCGACGCCATCACGCCGCTGCAGGCGTTCGACGAGCTGCGGCGAATCCAGGGGCTGGCCCGTCGCTCCGGAGAATGACGCGCCGGTCAGGGCGACGTGGCCCCGGCGCGCGTTCGCCAGGCCCAGCCCAGGTCGCGGTCCATCACGCTGACCCCGGGCTCGGCCAGCAGGCGATCGGCCAGGTCCTGCATCAGCATCCGCTGCTGCCGCAGGCGGCTTTCGGCCTCCAGCGCGTCGCGTACCGACTCGAACGGCACGTCCGCAGCCGGAACCCTCCCTGTCACCAGCAGGATCGCGTACCCCGAATCAAGCGCCAGCACCCGGCTCATCCGGCCAACGGCGAGCGTCGCCGCGGCCGATCGGAGCGCCGCCGGCGTGTCCGGGTCGTCGAGGCTGAACGGCTCAAGCTGGCCGGCGCGGGCGGCCGAGGCGTCGCGGGAGCGTTCCGCTGCGAACTGGCCGAAAAGGTGGGCCGGCACTGACTCATCGTCCGGGGCGGCACCGGCCGGGCGCGCGGCGGCGGCCAGCCGGGCGATGTCCCGGTGTATCTCGGCCGCTTCCTGCTGCGTGGAGACGGCGATGACGCGTCCAACGGTCCTGGGCCCGTACTTCACGGCGTAGGCCTGGCGGAGCACCGCATCGTTGATCACCACGGCGTCGGCCACCAGAGCCCGGAGCAGCGCGTTGCGGCGCAGCAGGGCGGGGAACCGAGCGTCGCCGAGCCCCCGAGCGCGTCGCAGCGTGCCGAGCACGTCCGCAGCGCGGTCGGGGTCCTGCGCCGGCAATCGCTCCAGCAGCAGGTCGCGTTCGCGGGCCAGGTCGCCGTCGGTCACCGCGATACCCCGGGCGGCCGCCCGTCGCGACAGGCGCACGTCCAGAACTGCGTCAGCGAGCACGGCGGCGCCCGCGGCCTCGCACAGCGCCGGCCGCAGGTCGTTCCAAGTCACGGCCGCATCGTCGATGATCGCCACCGGACGGGCCCCGGACTCCCGGGGCGGCGGCGCCGAACGGACACCGGCGGCCACCGTGAACAGGCCAAGGAAGATCGCGGTGAACATGGCGCAGTCTACGGGGCGATCGGCCCGGACCGCTCAGGCGAACTCGATCACCGCGGCCGTAGCGTCGTCGTCCATCGCGGCATCCGGCGACAGACCGGCGAACTGCCGAACGCTGGCGAACACACGGTCGGTCAGGGCCGTCGGATCGCCGCCCGTCCCGACGGACACCACCTCGGCCAGGCGGTTCTTGCCGAACATCTCGTCGCCGCCTGGGTTGCGCTGCTCGGTGATTCCGTCGGAGTGCAGCAGCACGCGGCTGTCTCGCGGCAGGTGGATCGTCTGCGTTTCGTAGGGATAGTCGGGTTCGATGCCGATCGGTATCCCCGCGTGGTCGCTGCCGGGGTGCGACCAGCCCGCGCCCGGCCGGCCGATCATCCAGTGGCCGTGCCCGCAGTCGATGTACCGCAGCGTGCCGTCGGCCTCGAACACGCCGACCCACAACGAGACGAATTTCCCGCCCGCGGCACGCGGACAGGCGTACCGGTTCACCTCCATCACCGCCTGTGCCGGGTCGGGGCACAGTCGGATCTGCGCGTGCAGATGCGACTGCACAATCGCCATGAGCATCGCCGGGCCGATGCCGTGGCCCACCACGTCGCCGATGCAGGCCATCACCCGCCCGTCGCCCAGCGGCACAAAGTCGAACAGGTCGCCCGCGACGTAGAGACCCGGCTGCATCCGCATGGCGTAGCGGAACGGTCCGTGGTCGCCCTGACGGGGCGGCAGGATCATGTCCTGGGCCCGGCGGGCGGCCGTCAGTTCCTCCTGAAGGGTCCGCTGCCGCTCCTCCAGCGAGATCCGCCGCAGGTTGGCCAGGGCGAGCCCGTACGCCTTGGCCGCCGCCTCGCAGAAGCCGGCGGCGTCGGTGCGCACGGTGCGCTCGCTGTTTCGGGCGTCCAGGTACAGAAACCCTTCGACGTTGTCGCCCAGCAGGATCGGGGCGCACAACGCCGAGTGGATACGCAAGTCGGCGATCGAGTTGAGCCCCACGCCCTGGGAGCCCGCTTCCCGGGTGAGGATCGCCAGTTCGCCCCGCGACGCCTGGTTGACCAGCGACGTCGAGAACTCGAAGCCGCTGGTGTCGGCCGTGTCGCTTCGCACCGCGGCGATCACCTCGACTTCGTTGCCCTGGCCGGCGCGCCGCAGCACCGCACCGCGTGCGTAGCCGGAGCCCTTGAGCACCGAATCCAGCGCCGCCGACGCCATCGCCTGCTCCGCGGCCGGACCGGCCGCCGAGGCCTGCGCTGCGCCCAGTCGCTGGATGAACTCGACCAGCATGCGCAGCCGCTTGTCGGAGGCCAGCACGCCCTCGTTGACGTACGACCGTTCCAGCCGAGCGCCGGACGCCGGCCCATCGTCGATGGTGCGTGCCAGCGTGTAGGTGGACTCCGCCGCGCCCGCGCCGCCGGGGCCGAGAACACGAAATGTCCAGGGACCGATCTTGACGATGTCCCCCGGCCGGACAAGGGTCGCCACGCCAGGCGCCAGCCGGACGCCGTTGAGATGGGTACCCGACTTGCTGCCCTCGTCGGTCAGGAACCACTGGTCGCCGCGCCTGACCGCCGAAGCATGCCTCCGGCTGACGTTGTCGTGCAGCAGGCAGATATCCGACCCGGCGGCTCGCCCGATGCTGACGGCCTTGGTTGGGGCAAACGTGAAATCGCCGCCGCTGGGGCCGATCAGCGTCTGAAAGGTCACAGAACCGTCGCTGGAGGTGGTCAGGGTGGGGGGCACGGGGCAAAGGCTAGGGTGGCCGCAACCGGCCCCGCAGGGCGTCCATATCCCCCGATGGCCTCGGCGTGCGGGGATGGTGCGCCCGGGCGGTAGGCGCGCGAGCGTTTACCGAGTAATCTGTGGTTTGGAACGACCGCCGAAAGCGAGTGGTTGCCACGGAGGGTTTGGCCATGATGGCTCGCCGCGCCGCCACATCGATGTTCACGAGCCTCTTGACGATCTGCATCGCCGCGTCGCAGGTGCCCGGACGTGGCCCAGCCGGCGACCCCAACCCTCCCGACCGCGTCGACTTCGGAACCGGTACGACGCTGGTGCCGCTTCGCCAGACGCGTGTGATCACCTTCCGCCTGGCTCAACCCGCAGAGGCCGATCGGTCGCCCGAGGCCACGGTCGACGACCCCGAGATCCTGCGCATCGTTCGTGCCGCCGGCGTGCTCAAGGGCTTGGACTTCGGCACCGTTCGCGTGGAGGGGCTGCGATCGGGACGGACCACCCTGCGCGTCGGCGGCCAGTCGATGCAGGTCGAGGTGGTCGACCGACCCTCTCCTTGGGGCCGCCTGGAGTCTCGGCCTGAGATCATCGCGCCGGTGAACGGGTCGGTGGTCTGGGGAGGCGTCGGGGTGGGCGTGGAGTGGTTCGACGATCCGCTCAACCCGCTGACCGACGTCCGCGTCCGAATCAACGGAGGCAAGGAACTCGAGCCCATCAGCGTCAGCGGCCCCGAGGAGGGGCCCATTCGACGCGCGGCGTTTACGCTGGCCCCCGGCGACACGAGCAGCGGCCCGGTCGAACTGGTCGCAACGCTCCGCGACCGTTCCGGTCGCGAAGTCAGGAGCCGCTCGACGTACGTCCGAGCCGTTGATCCTGGCGAGAATCTGGCCATCTACGAAGCTGAGGATTGGGCCACGGCGGCCAAGCCGGAGCGATTCAGCAGAGGGCGCGTGGTCGTTCAGAAGGACCCGGCGGCCTCCGGCGGGGCGTTCGTGAACAACGCCAGTGCCGACCCGGCTGTGGGCGTGGTGCTCGAGATCAAGGAGCCCACGACGTTTCAGGTGATGATCGTGGCCTCGGGCGACGCGGGTGGTACCGCCCTGCCGACCGTCGGCGTGGTGCTCGACGGCCGGAACGAAGCGGCGACTCACGGCCGGCTCTCGACCACGAGGTGGCACCGGGTGGCGGTTGGCACCCCGGTGCGAGTGGAACCCGGTTTCCGCGTGATCAGCACGAGGTTCGAGAACGACTTCGGCGCCCG
>JAEUIX010000251.1 GCA_016794945.1 Phycisphaerae bacterium | reverse complement strand
GAAATGCACCCTTCGCACGGGAGTTCGTGCGAACGGCATGGAACCAGATCGCGGTCGGCGCGGCCGCGGCCAGAAACCAGAACACGGAGGTCGGTATGGCGTCGATGTGGAAGCGTTGGACGATGCTGACGGGCTTGGCGGTGGTGGGCGTCGGCGTGCTGGGCGGCTGCCAGGACCAGCAGGTCAAGGCGTTGACGGACGAGAACACCAAGCTGCGCGAGGAGAACCAGCAACTGGCCAGCACCGCGCAGACGTCGCAGGCTCAGGCACAGCAGCTGCAGGCGCAGCTCGAGGCGGAGCGGGCGCGTCCCGCGCCGATGGGTGACACGGGCGGAGGACGGCGCCCGGGGCCGTCGCCCTCGCAGGACGTCGTGATCGAAGTCGCCGGCGACGTGCTGTTCGGGTCCGGTTCCGACCAGCTGACCGCGGCGGGCCGCAAGGAACTGGACAAGGTCGCCGCGACCATCCGCAGCCGGTACGCGAGCAATCGCATCCGCGTCGAGGGGTACACCGACAGCGACCCGATCAAGAAGAGCAAGTGGGGCACGAACGAGGCGCTGAGCCTGGCGCGTGCACGCTCGGTGGAGAGCTACCTGTCGAGCAAGGGGATCTCCAGCAGCCGGATCGAGGCGGTGGGGATGGGCGCCGCCAAGCCCAAGGCGACCAAGGCGCAGAGCCGGCGCGTCGAGATCCACATCCTGGGCGGCTGACGCCTCAACGTCCGTCGCGATGAACACGAACCCCGGGCCCGAGCCCGGGGTTTTTTCGTCGCGCGGCGCACTACCATGAACGCGTGACCACGCCACCACCCACGGTCGTCGCGCGCGACGTGCTGCACGCCGGGCGCAAGTTCAACTTCGAGCGGCTGACCATCCGCACCCCGGCGGGGGCGACGATCCACCGCGAGATCATCCGTCACCCGGGGGCCGTGGTCGTCGTGCCGATCCTGCCCGATGGGCGCGTGGTGCTCATCCGCGTGCATCGGCACGCCCTGGAGCGGGACAACGTCGAGTGCTGCGCGGGCACGATCGAGCGGGGCGAGGCTCCCGATCGCTGCGCCGCGCGGGAACTGATCGAGGAGACTGGGTACGAGGCCGCGACGCTGATCCCCTTGGGCTCGTTCTGGACGACGCCCGGCATGACCGACGAACGGATGCACGCGTTCGTTGCCACCGGCCTGCGACCGGTGGGGCAGGATCTGGAGGAGGACGAGACCATCACCGTGCTGCCGGTAGCGTCGGGCGAGGCGCTGGCGATGATCGAGCGGGGCGAACTGGCCGACGCCAAGAGCATGATCGCTATCCTGCTCGCGGAGCGGCGCGGGTTGCTGCACTAGGATCTGCCGATGGCACGCTGGCAGGGACGCGATCGGTCCGACGGCGGGGGTTTCTCCGACGCGCTGCGCCGTGTCGCCAACGCGGACAATCCGCTGGGCATGTCGCTGCTGCTCTTCCGCGTCGGCGGCATCTCGGTGCGGTTGCACATCTTCTTCATCATCTACGTCGTCATCGAGCTGCTCATCGCCGCCGGCAAGGGTTCCGTGAACCACGCGGCGACCTACCTCGCGATCATGTTCACGATCGTGCTGCTGCACGAATTCGGTCACTGCCTGGCGTGCCGGTGGGTCGGCGGGCAGGCCGACGAGATCCTGCTCTGGCCGCTGGGCGGGCTGGCGATGTGCCGTCCGCCGCACCGGTGGGGCGCTTCGCTGGTGACGACGCTCGGCGGCCCGATGGTCAACGTCCTGCTGGTGCCGGTGTCGGGCCTGGTGGTGTGGGCGACAGCATCGGCGTGGGACTGGGGCCTGCTCGTGTTCAACCCGTTCGATCCTTTCGCCACCTGGCCGGTGGCGAGCCTGGGTTCGTGGGTGGCCGTGACCGCGTGGTGGTTCTACTTCATCAACCTCGTGCTGCTGCTGTTCAACATGCTGCTGCCGATGTTCCCGATGGACGCCGGGCGCGTCGTGCAGGAACTGCTGTGGTGGAGGCTTGGCTACCGCCGGTCGATGGCGATCGCGGTGAATCTGGGCCTGCTGATCGCGGTGGTGGTCGGGCTGTGGGCCATGAGCACCGGCCAGGGAATCCTGTCCGCGATCGCGATCTTCGCCGGGCTCACGTGCTGGCAGCAGCGCCAGCAGCTCCGCTTCCTCGAGGCCGACTTGGCCGAGGACGACCCCTACGGCCTGTTCGCTCCGCCGGCACGCCGCGACGACGCGGCCGCCGCTACCCGGGCCGAAGAGACGCGGGCACGCCAGGCCCGCGCCGAGCGCGAGCACCAGGCGGAACTCGACCGCATCCTGGCCAAGATCGCCAAGTCCGGCATGGCCAGCCTCTCTCACGCCGAGAAGCGGTTCCTCCAGGCCGACACCGAGCGGCGGCGGTCGGGCTGATCCGGCCGTCGGCGCGCGGTACCCTCCAGACCGACCATGGGCATCCACGACCGCGATTACGCACGCGACCGAGCCTCCGCCCGGCGCGAGCGCCCCGGGCGGGGCGTCGCGGTCTGGTCCGTCAACACCTGGCTGATCGTGCTGTGCGCTGTGGTCTTCATCGTCAACAACCTCGTGCTGAGCCAGCCCGGCGCGGTGCGCACGTTCTCGTACGGCGTCGAGTTCTACCCCGGCGTGAGCCTCGCCGAGCAGCGCCGGGCGGTTCGGGCCACGCGCGATCCGCTGCCCTACCCCGGCGTCAACGGGGTGGTGTACTACCCGCTGGTCGACCCCATGTCGCCGCCGATGCTCCGCAAGGAGATCGGGCGCGAACGCCGCGCCGTGATGCCCGTGCTCACGGGGCTGGGCCACTTCTCCACCACGCAGGGGTTCTTCGGGCTGGAGGTCTGGCGGTTCGTCACCTTCCAGTTCCTGCACCAGAACCTGACGCACCTCCTGCTCAACATGCTCGGGCTGTACTTCGTCGGCTCGCTCGTGGAGCAGTACCTGGGGCCGAGGCGTTACGCGGCGTTCTACCTGACGTGCGGCATCTTCGGGGCGCTGCTCTACCTGCTGCTGAATCTGCTGGGCTATGTGCTGAATCTGAACCTGCCGTTCGTGCTGTTCAACGACCCCAGCACGCCGCTGGTCGGGGCTTCGGCGGGCATCTTCGGCGTGCTCATGGCCGCCGCGTTCATCTCGCCGCGGGAAGAAGTGCTCATCTTCTGGGTGATCCCGGTGCAGCTGCGGGTGGCGGTCTACCTCTTCGCGACGATCGCGGCGGTCAACCTGTTCGCCGGCACGTCCAACGCCGGCGGCGAGGCCGCGCACGTCGGCGGCGCCATCGCGGGGTTCTACTTCATCCGTCGCACCCATCTGCTCCGCGACTTCTTCGACATCACGGGTGATTCCCGCCGTCCCCCGGCCGCCGGCCGGGCGCCGGCGCGGCCGGACGCGGCGGAACTCGACCGTGTTCTGACCAAGATCCAGGCCGAGGGTCGCGGTCGACTGACCGAACGCGAGATCCAGGTGCTGCGCGACGCGACGGCCGCCCGCGGCGGGGGCTCCGGAACGCCGAGCGGGGGCGGATAAGTGGCGTTGTCGTTCGAGATCGTGGGGCGGTCGGCCGGCTGCGCTGCACGCCGTGGCGTGGTGCGGACAGCGCACGGCGCGTTTGAGACGCCGGCGTTCATGCCCGTGGGCACGCGCGGGACCGTCAAGGGCGTTCTGCCGCGCGACCTCGAGGCGGTGGGGGCCCAGATCTGCCTGGGGAACACGTACCACCTGATGCTCCGCCCCGGGTCCGCGGTGGTGGCGCGTCTGGGCGGGCTGCACGCGTTCATGAACTGGGGCCGGCCCATCCTGACCGACTCGGGGGGCTACCAGGCGTTCTCCATGGCCGACATCAACACCGTCACGGACGACGGTGTGCGGTTCCGGTCGATCATCGACGGCCGCGAGGTGCACCTGACGCCCGAACGGGCGATCGAAGTGCAGAACGAGCTTGGCGCCGACATCATCATGGCGTTCGATGACTGCCCACCCGCGGGCGAGCCGGGCGAGCCGGGTGACGGACGGCAGGATCCAACGGCCGACGAAGCCGGCCCATCCGCCGACCCCAGGGCCCGGCGGGCCATGCGTCGCGACCGTGTCGGCGATCGTGCGGACTACCTGGCGCGCGTGCGCGCCGCCAACGAACGCACGGTTCGGTGGCTCGAGCGGTGCAAACGGGCGCACGCGCGATCGGCCGACCAGTCGCTGTTCGGGATCGTGCAAGGTGGTACGGACCTTGATCTGCGCACCTGGTCTGCCCAACGCATCTCGGCCGTTGACCTGCCGGGCTACGCCATCGGCGGGGTTGCCGTCGGAGAGACGACCGAACAGATTCTGTCGGTGGTGCGCCACACGGCCCCGCTGCTTCCGGAGACCAAGCCGCGGTACCTGATGGGTGTCGGCTACGAGCGCGACCTGCTGGGCGCGGTTCGGGCGGGCGTGGACATGTTCGACTGCGTGCTGCCGACGCGCAACGGAAGGAACGCCAACGCGTTCACGCCCACGGGTCAGATCCGGCTGCGCAACGCCTCGTACGCGGAGGACCCCGCGCCGATCCAGCCGGGGTGCGATTGCCCGGCGTGCGCAACAGGACCCCAGGGGCGGGTGTTCAGCCGAGGGTACCTGCGGCACCTGTTCCAGTCGGGTGAGATGCTCGGCCCCATGCTGGTCACCCTGCACAATCTGCGACACTTCCAGCGGTTCATGGCCGATGTCCGGTCGACGATCGACTCGGGCGACTGGCCGGGATTGGTCCGGCGGTGGCCCGTCGTGGGCGAGGGACTCGCCTAAAGTTGGGGCCATTCCGGGAGCGGTCGGCCTGATCGGGTTTTGATCGGACGTGCTCGTTCCCCCGGCATTCGAGAGTCGCACGCATGCACAGTTCATCGATCGTTCCAGGCCTGTCCGTGGTGGTGGTTGCGCAGCCGTCGACGCCGGGCGCGGGCCCAACGCCGTCGCCTGCGCCGGCCGGCCGGACCGAGGTCATCGGCGCTCCGTCGGCCCCGACTCCGGCCGGTGGCGAGGCCAAGCAGCTGGTTCCGACCGGCGCGCCCGCGGCGCAGCCGAGCCCGGCCGGGAGCATGCTGTTCCTGTTGCTGCCGCTGGTGCTGCTGGTGGCGCTGATGGTGTTCGGCTCGATGTCACAGCGCAAGGAGCAGCGTCGCCGGCGGGAGTTGCTGGCCAGCGTGCAGCGCAACGACCGGGTGCAGACCATCGGCGGGGTGATCGACACGGTGGCCGAGCTG
>JAEUIX010000222.1 GCA_016794945.1 Phycisphaerae bacterium | reverse complement strand
ATGGATCAATATTCTGGCAAACGGGGCAACCCGTGCCATTGCTGACACCTGGAATCCCGCCCCGCCTTCCCTACGCTGGCGACATGACACGAGCCCTCGCACTGCTGTCGCTGATCACCCTGCTGCCCCTGTTCGCCGCGGAGTCCGCCATGGCCAAGATCAAGACCGAGATCGTCGAGTACCAGGTCGACGGCCAGAAGTTCCAGGGCTTCCTCAGCTACGACGACGCCGACGATCGGGCCCGCCCCGGCGTCGTGGTCTTCCCCGAGTGGTGGGGCTGCAACGACTACGCCCGCACCCGCGCCGAGATGCTCGCCGCCATGGGTTACATCGCGTTCGCCGCCGACATGTACGGTCAGGGACGCACCACCTCCGACGCCAAGCAGGCCGGGGCCTGGGCCGGCGAGGTTTTCGGCGACAACGCCGCCCTCCGCCGCCGCGCCGCCGCCGCCCTCCAGCAACTCGCCGGTCACAAGCTCGCCGACCGCGCCCGCCTGGCGGCCATCGGCTACTGCATGGGCGGCACCGTCGCCATGGAACTCGCCCGCTCCGGAGCCGACCTCAAAGCCGTCGTCGCTTTCCACGCCAGCAATTTCGCCGGCAAGGACGCCGCGGCCAACAAGGACATCAAGGCCGTCGTCATGATCTGCCACGGCGCCGAAGACGATTTCGTCAAGCCCGAGGAGATCCCCAACTTCCACGCCTTCATGAAGGAAGCCGGCAAGCGGTTCATCTTCATCAGTTACAGCGGCGCGGTGCACGCCTTCACCAACCCCAACGCCGACAAGGCCAACATCCCCAGCGTGAAGTACAACGCCGACGCCGACCGCCGATCCTGGCGCCACATGCGCGACCTGTTCGAGGAGGTCTTCGCCCCCGAACGCCCCAAGGCGGGACGCCCGTGAGCGCCGCCCATCCGGCCGGAGCCGCCGCCGAATCGCCGCTGCGCATCGGCGCCCGGTCGTTCTCCAGCCGCCTGATCGTCGGCACGGGCAAGTACCCGACGCACGAACTGATGCGCGACGCGCTCGACGCGTCCGGCGCACAGGTCGTCACCGTCGCGGTGCGCCGCGAGCGGCTGTACAACGAGCAGGGCCAGAGCCTCCTCGACGCGATCGACCTGTCGCGCTACACCATCCTGCCCAACACCGCCGGCTGCTTCACCGCCGACGACGCCGTCCGCGTCGCCCGCCTCGGGCGCGAGTTGCTCGAGCAGCTCGGCAACCCCGGCGCCGGCTGGGTGAAGCTCGAGGTGCTCGGCGACAGGAAGACCCTCCTTCCCGACCCCATGGGCACCCTCCGCGCCACCGAGGAACTCGTCAAGGACGGTTTCGAGGTCCTGGCCTACACCAGCGACGATCCCATCGCCGCCGCCCGCATCAAGGCCGCCGGCGCCGCCAGCGTCATGCCCGCCGGATCGCCCATCGGCTCGGGCCAGGGCGTGCTCAACCGCAACAACCTCGTGCTCTGCCTCGAACTGCTCAAGCAGGGCGATCCCGCCTACCCCGTCATCGTCGACGCCGGCGTCGGCGCCGCCAGCGACGTCAGCCAGGCCATGGAGCTCGGCGCCGACGGCGTGCTGCTGAACACCGCCGTCGCCCACGCCCGCGACCCCGTCGCCATGGCCCACGCCATGCGCCACGCCTGCATCGCCGGCCGCCTCAGCTACCTCGCCGGGCGCATCCCCAAGCGCCTCTACGCCAGCGCCAGCAGCCCCTGGGAGGGCGTCGTTTCCTACATCCCGGGCGAGTGACCCGCGCCCCCTTGGCCGCCGGACGCCGCGCGGTACACTCCCGCCATGATCAAGCAGAAGCAAGCCCTCGCCGACAGGCTGGTGGTCTTCCTGCTCATCTTCGCGGCGATCACCGTCGCCGTGCTGGTGATCACCAGGATCTTCTTCTGATCGGTGCGGCCCCGCTCACAGGCCCAGCGACCGCCGCTTGGCGATCCACTCCTCCCGCTCCCGCGAGTTCTCGCTCGCCAGCTCCCCCGCGCCCCCGCGCGCCGCATCCCGCAGCGCCTCGATCTCCAGGCGCGACAGCCGAACCGACTCCAGCTCGTAGTCCTTCCACGCCTCCACCGTCACCGGCACGATCGGCTGGATCAGGTCGTGCATCGCCCGGGCGTACACCCGGATCTCTTCCTGCGCGTGCGCATCCATCCGCAGCGATAGGAACCGAAGGATGTTGTGCAGGTCGCACTTCCAGTACCACTCGGTGTACAGGCTCACCGGCAGGCCCATCCGCGCCATCTCGCGCGACACGCCCCGCTCCGTCAGCGACAGGTACCGCTGGTACATCGCCTCCGAATCTTCCAGGAACTTCACGAACGCCTCGGCCGTCGCCAGCTCCGCCTCCGTCGCCCCCGCCTGCACGAACAGCTCGTCGCCCCCCTGCCGGTTGCTCCGGCTCTGCCGCCGCACCTGCTCCACCGTCGGCCTGTAGAAACGGTCCGGCATCACCGAATACCGCCCCGAGTACTCGTTCACGTTCGCCGTGCGGTGCCGGATCCACTGACGCGCGATGAAGATCGGCATCGCCACGTGGAACTTGAACTCCACCATCTCGAACGGCGTCGTGTGCCGGTGCCGCAGGAGGTACCGGATCAGCCCCTTGTCCTCGTTCACCTTCTTCGTCCCCTGCCCGTAGCTCACCCGCGCCGCCTGCACGATCGCCGCGTCGGCCGTCTGTCCCTGCGGCACCAGCCGCGGCATCGCGTCCACCAGCGCGACGAACCCGTGGTCCAGGCACCGGATCTCCCGGCGCGATGCGCCCCCCAGCACGTCCACGAGCGCCGTCTCCGGACGCACTTCGTTCCAGCGCGGCGCCGCCGCGTCCGCCGGCGCCCTCGCCGCCTCGACCCGTACCGGTGCACGCTCGCCGACCCGCTGCCCTGTCGTCTCGCTCGCCATGCCGCCAGCGTAGCGGGCCGACCGTTTGCCAGGCGTCATCCCGACCTCACCCCGCCGACGCTCCAGGTCGCCCGGGCGGGATGAACGGGAACACGATCCAATCGCCCGGCGTCGGCAGCGGCCGCGCCCGCGAATCCGGCGGTTGCGGCGCCGGACGAACCCAGGCGCCGCGGAGAACGTTCTGCGCCGGGTTTCCCCGATCCCCGCCCCCGTCAACCCGATCGTTCCCGATGCTGTAGAGCACCGGCCTGCCCCCGGCCCAGGCCGGCCCCCGCCCGGGCGCCAGGTAGCGCACCGGCCGCCCGTCGAACGGATCCGCCGGCACCGCCGGGATCAGGCCCGGCGTCAGCGCCGCCAGCGAGTCGGGGTAGCGTCCCGTCCGCGACCGGTGCAACTCCAGGGCGATGACCACCTGCGTCAGCGCCACCCGCGACTCGCACAGCCGAAGCACGCCCGACGCACGATCGAAGCCCACGTCCATCACCCGCAGCAGTTCGTAGCGCGTCGCTCCCAGCGGTTGCGCCCGCAGCTCATCGATCAGCCGGGACACTTCGCTCACGGCCGGTCGCGCCCACAACTCGATCGCATCCTCCGCCATCGCCGAATCCAAGATCCGGTCGTACAACGCCTTGATCTCCCTGCGTCCGGCCGCCGCCTGCGCATACACCGGGCCCGCCAGGATGTCGAGGGTCCGCAACTCCGACGTCGCCCGCTTCCACGGCTCGTTCGACGCGACCTCCAGCATCAACGCCCGCCCCTGGTCGGTCAGGCGGCCGTCGCCCGCGCCATCGTCCGTGTACATGCGCTGCAGCAAATCATCGAAAAACGCCCGCTCCGCCGCCAATTGAAGCCGAAGAGCGCCACCTTCGCCCAGGGACGCCAGCCGATGCGCCAGCGCCACGAGCTCCGCCTCGTCGATCAGCCCCGGCCGCTCCGTCACCAGCCGGGTGATCGCGTCGCACGCCATGTGCACGATCGCGGCCTGCACCATCTGGCCGATCAGCCCCGGCGACTGAGCCACGTGCACCGACAGGCCCAGCATCGTGTGCAAATCCGCCGCGACCCGCGCCCCATCGCCCGCCGCCGCCGCGTGCCTCAGATCGGCATCCATCAACCGCGCCGCCCGCCGCAGGTGCGCCAGGTGCGGCAGCAGCACCCGCATCATCAGCGGGTTGTCCTCGCGGTCTTCCGCTTCTGGCACGATCGAATCCCCGCCGCGCGTCACCGCCCGTTGCAGCTCCCAATCCGTCGTCGTGCCCGCCACGTACCCCAGCCGGGCCATGCCGGCCGCCGCTCGCACCCGGGCCAGTTCGGGCTCGATCGAGCGAAGCCACGCTCCGACCTCGGCAAACCCCGGTTCGCCGGGTTCCACAAGTTGCCAGTACCCCTCGTCGCGACCGTCGGGGTGCTCGAAGGAAAACTCCGGCTCCGGCCCGATGGCCATGAGCGCCGCGCGGTAGCGCGGCCATGCCCGCTGCTCTTCCGGCACGGCCAGCGCCGGCGCGTTGTACGCCGCCAGCGTGTTCACCCGTACCGTCGGCGTTCCAGCGAAGTACCGCCACGCCATCACCCCATAAGACACCAGCACCAGCGCCACCAGCACCGCCGCGGCCCGCGCCGACAAGGCCATCGCCCGCCACGCCAGCGGACGCTGGCGCTTCTTGGCCCGTCGGATGAGGCGTGCCGCGCTCCGCGCCGGCCCGAACGCCCGAACCAGTTCCTCCGCGGCCGCTCCCGATTCCAGCCCCTCGCCGAAATGTGAAAGCAGTTCCCGCGCCACCTCCACCCGCTCCCCCCGCCACAGCCGCGTCCGACGCACCACGTCGGCCACCAGCCGCCGCACCGGCGCCGGCAGACCGCTCTCGCCGATCACACGCGCTGGGTGCAGCCGACCGGTCAATCGCCCGCGCAGCACATCGCCCAGCGGCGTTGTGCGCAGCAGCCCCCACGTGCCCACGCCCAATTCCCTGAGGCCGTCGCCGCCCTTGTCCATCGTGCCCGAGTTCACGCCGCACCTCCCGCCTGCTCAGGCTGGTCCATGACCCCCAGCGCCCGCATCGCCGCCAGCAACGACCGCCATTGCGCCGAATCGGCCTCCAGCCGTCGCCGACCTCGAGGCGTCAGCCGGTAGTACTTGCGTTCCCGGCCGCCCGCGTCCTGCGGCGCCGACTGCCAGTACCCCTCGATCAGCCCCTTCGCCTCCAGGTTGTACAGCATCGGGTACAGCGTGCTCTGGCCCATGTCCAGCACCCCGCGGCTTTGCTCCGCCAGCGCCTCGACCAGTTCATACCCGTACCTCGGCCGCCCCCGAAGCAGCGACATCACCGCCGTCGGTCCCGCCCCACGCATCAGTTCCCGCTCGATCCGCATGGCCGCCTCCCGGTTCTACACACTATGTGTCCCATAGTATGTACGCCAGAGCACGCGGGCCGGTTGCACCCCCGGTTTCACTCCCGCCGCAGCAGCGTCACCCGGGCAGTCCCCGTCGTGCCCCCGCGCCGATACCCCACCTCCACCGTCTCCCCGGCCTTGAACTCCCCCAGCACCCGCGCCAGGTCCCCCGCATCCCGCACCGGCTTGCCGTTGATCGACGTCAGCACGTCCCGCGGCCGCAGCCCCGCCTCACGCGCCGCCCCAGACAGCGACGTGATCGGCAACCCATCGCCGGCCCCCTGCTCGTTGATTCCAAACGGCAGTTCCGCCTCGCCCGGTCGATTGATCTCCGCCACCTCCGGCAGTTGCTTCAGCCACGCCCGCCAGTCCTTCTCCACCTCCGCCAGAGGCTTGCCGAACACCCGCTCGAACGCCCGCGCCCCCGTGCGGTCCTCGCCGTAGCCCTCCACGTACGCCCCGTACCACGCCCGCAAGTGCCCCCGGTCAGCCAAGAACAGGAACAACGCCCGCGCCGCGGCGTAATTCGCCAGCGGCCGAGTCCCGCTGAATCGCTCCGGCGTCATCTCCAGGATCGACTTCATCGTCGGCAGCCTCCCCGCCGCCTGCAGCCGCTTGAGCGAGTTCGTCCTCCACGACGCCACCGGGCGAAACTTCGCCGCGTCATCGGCCGAGTGCTCCAGGTCCTCCACCAGCGAGCACAGACCCTCCTGAATCCACACCGGGTGCACCTGCCCGCGCCGATCCATGTCGCGCCAATGCAGCACGTGCCAGAACTCGTGCCGCATCGTCGGGCCGAGGTCC
Organism: Phycisphaerae bacterium; assembly: GCA_016794945.1. The sequence goes on along the minus strand of JAEUIX010000222.1, from coordinate 2,542 downwards.
TGCGCCACCAGTTCCTTGCGCGAGTGGTCGTAGATGCCCCCCACCGATCCGAATCGATCGCCGAAGGTCTTCTGGGCCCAGCGGTTCCAATCCGCCCGGTTCGGCCAGATCACTGTCACCCACGCCGGTGCCCGCTCCGGCGCATCGCCGCCCTCCGGCAGCACCTGCGTGCGCCACCACGCTTCCAACTGCGCCACCTCGCGCCTGGCCGCGGCGAACGACGCCGCCTCGAACCCGGATACAAACGCCAGCCGCAGCACTTCGTCCTTCTCGTACTGATACCCCTCCCCGAACCCTTTGCGAAGCGCCGCGAGCCGCCGATCGATCGCCTGATCCTGCAGGCTCGCCGCGCGGGCCAGGATCGACCTGAACGTCTCCGTTTCTCGGAGCGGGGCCAGGTCCTCATCCCGCCGCATGGTGTCGAACGATGTGAACCCCAGGTCCACCGCCCGCCGCAACGACGCCTCCGCGCCCGCAAGGTTCCCCCGCCGGACCAGCACGCACGCCATGTTGTAGTGCGGGTTCGGGTCGGCAGGGCTCACCGCGATCATGCGTTCCAGCGCGGCCTGCGCCTCATCCAGCTTCCCCGCCCCGAACGCCTCGACGAACCGTCGCTCCAGTTCCCCGGGATTGTCCGTCGGCGGCTTGGCCGGCTGGACCGCGCCCAACCCCGTCGCCGCCCACAGCAGCAACAACGCGCACCAAACGATCTCGCACCGAGCCCTGCTCATGGCGTCCGCGTCCATCCGCCCGTCGTCACCACCCGGTTGCCCTCGATGCGCAACCGCCCTTCCACCAGGTCCGAGACCGCCCGCGGGTACACCCTGCACTCCTCCGCGAACACCCGAGCCCCCAGCGTTTCCGGAGTGTCGTCGTCCCGCACCGGTACCGCGCTCTGCGCGATGATCGGCCCCCGGTCGTACTCCTCCGACACGAAATGAACCGTGCACCCCGTCACCTTGCACCCCGCCGCCAGCACCGCCTCGTGAACCCGCCGGCCGTACATCCCCCGGCCTCCGAACGACGGCAGCAGCGCCGGGTGGATGTTCACCATCCTGCCGGCCCACCCGGCCGGCACCGGCACGCGCCGCAGGTACCCCGCCAGCACCGCCAGGTCGATCCCGCGCAGGCTCATCAGCCCGTTCCACCGCTCAGCGCTCAGCTCCCCGGGCTCCACGACGACCTCCACCCCGCGCCGGCGTGCCACCTCCGCCGCGCCCACCTGGCCCGACGCCACCACCAGCGCCACCGTCGCCCGCACCCGCCCGTCCCCGCACGCCTCCAGCAGGTTCCCCAGCGTGCGCCCCGCGCCCGAGACGAGTACCGCCAGCCTCGCAGCGCCCGCGCTCATGATCCGTTCACTTCGCCGCCTTCACCGCTTCGTCCTGGCTCTTGCAGATCGTCAGCCCGGTGTTGAGCCGCGTGATCTTGAGCAGGTTCAGCAGGTTGTCGTTCAGGTTGAACAGCGCGGCCTTGCCCTTGTTGGCCTTGCAGGTCTTGTTGATCGTCACCAGCAGGCCAAGGCCCACCGACGCCAGGAGCTGCACCTGCGCAAAGTCCAGCGCGACCTTCCACGCGAACCCCTTGATGAAGTCCTGCAGTTCCGTCTGCAGCACCGTCGCCTCGTACTCGCCGATCTTCTCGCACTTGATGGTCGCCACGACCACGCCGTCGGTGATCGTGCAGTGCAGGTGGGTTGACTCGAACATCATGGGCCCCTTGCTCGGAACCGGAGCGGTCCCGACGAGACTCAGAATGTACCAACATCTCCGGCCAGCGGCCGGGGCTCCGCGAACGGGATCGCCCTCCCCGCGTGGTCCACCGACACCATCACCAGCGTCGCCGACGTCACGGAAATCACCGTCCCATCGGTGAACCGCTCGGCCTCCACCTCCACCCGAACGGTCACCGACGTTCGCCCCGTCTTGACCGTCCACGCGTACAGGTTCAGCAGGTCCCCCACCCGCACCGGCTGCTTGAACTCCACCCGATCCAGCGCCACCGTCACCCACCGGTGGTGCGCGTGCCGACGGGCCTCGATCGCCCCCGCCTGGTCGATGTACGACAGGATGACCCCGCCGAAGATCGTGCCGTACGGGTTCGTGTCCCGCGGCAGCGTCGACACGCGCAAGGCCAGGCGCCGCTCCGTCGATTCGGTCATACGGTCAGCATAGGGTCCGCCCGACCCCGACTCCCCCCACCGGCCACCGCCCGAGCCGCCCCATGACCACCCACGCCCGTCCGGCCGATCCCGCCCCCCCCGACCGCGTTTCGCTGGTCCCGCTGACCGACGCCGCGCTCATCGCCCGCTACCGGATCGGCCTGGAGAACTTCGACCCACGTGCCGTGCGCCTCTCCGACGAACAGCTCGACACCGCCTTCCTGCCCGACGCCGGCGTCGGTCGCTGGCCCTGCCGCGTGCTGCTGGGCCACCTCGCCGACGCCGAACTGGCGTTCGTCCACCGCATGCGGCGCATCGTCGGCGAGGACGGACCGGTCTTCTCGCTCTGGGACGAGAATACCTTCATCGACCACGGCCTGT
>JAEUIX010000220.1 GCA_016794945.1 Phycisphaerae bacterium | reverse complement strand
CGGGGCGGGGCGGTGTGCCCGGGGGGGCCCGCGGGCGGGGGGGGCGGGGGGGGCGGGGGGGCGGCGCGGGGGGGGGGGGGGGGCGGGGGGTCGGGGGGGGGGGGGGGGGCGGGGGACCGCGCCGGTCGGCGCGCCGGCACGGCGGGGCGGAGCGGCTGGACCTGTCGGCGCTGATCGGGCGGACGCACTACGGGCTGGACCCGGCGCAGGTAGGGCGGATCATCGCGGGCAAGCGGGTGCTGATCACGGGGGCGGGGGGCTCGATCGGTTCGGAGCTGGCGCGGGTGGTGGCGGGCTTCGAGCCCGAGTGCGTGATCCTGATGGAGCGGGCGGAGAACAACCTGTTCTCGATCGACCATCACCTGGCGCGGCAGCACCCGCTGGTGGCGCGGCGGGCGGTGCTGCACGACGTGGTGGACGCGGACCAGACGCTGCGGCTGCTGGCGCAGCACCGGCCGCACGTGGTGTTCCACGCCGCGGCGCACAAGCACGTGCCGCTGATGGAGGATCACCCGGGGCACGCGGTGAACAACAACCTGTTCGGGACGAAGTCGATCGCGGACGCGTCGCTGGCGGCGGGGGTGGAGCGGTTCGTGATGATTTCGAGCGACAAGGCGGTGAACCCGACGAGCGTGATGGGGGCGACCAAGCGGCTGGCGGAGATCTACGTGGCGTCGCTGGCGCGGTCGCAGCCGGCGACGCGGTTCGGGATGGTGCGGTTCGGGAACGTGCTGGGCTCGGCGGGGAGCGTGCTGCCGCTGTGGCAGCAGCAGCTGGACGAGGGGCACGCGGTGACGGTGACGGACCCGCGGATGACGCGGTACTTCATGACGATCCCGGAGGCGGCGGCGCTGGTGGTGCAGGCCGGGGCGCTGGAGCAGCCGGCGGGTCAGGCGCCGGTGTACGTGCTGGACATGGGGCAGCCGGTGCGGATCGTGGAGCTGGCGCTGCGGTTCGTGCGGCTGAACGGGTGCGAGCCGGTGATCGACGAGTCGACGCTGCCGGCGGCGGCGCGGGGGCTGCGGCTGGCGGAACTGGCGGGGGGCTCGCGCGGGCACGACGAGGCGCCGGCGGTGCCGGTGGTCTTCACCGGGGCGCGCCCGGGTGAGAAGCTGTACGAAGAGCTGTCGTACTCGGCGGAGCACCTGCGGCCGACGGCGCACCCGGGGATCAACCAGTGGGCCGCGGACGGCGCGGGGCTGGACACGGCCGGGGTGATGCGGATGATCGCGGACATGTCGGCGCTGCGGACGGGCGCGGCGGCCAAGGGGGCGGTGCTGGCGGCGCTGCGGCAGTGGGTGCCGGAGATGACGCGGACCGACGGGGAGTGAACAGCGGGGCGGCCGGGCGGGCGGGGGAACCGATCAGGCCGGGGGCGGAAGGTCGGCGGGCGTGACGGGGCGTTTGTCGAGCAGCAGGCCGCGGACGGTGAGGAAGACGCGCCGATCGCGGTCGCGCAGGGCCGGGGAGCGCCGGGCGAGCGAGGCGTAGGGCATGCGCAGACGCTGGTTGGCCGCGAGGCGCGGGGCGTGGCGGTCGAGGAAGGCCCAGTAAAGCGGGGTGATGGGGCAGGTCGAACCGGGGGAGAAGGCGCAGCCGTCGCAGAAGTCGCTCATGCGGTCGATGTAGGCGGCGCCGGCGACGTAGGGCTTGGTGGTCATGAGATCGCCGACGCCGAAGGTGGCCATGGCCATGACGTTGGGCTCGACGACCCAGTCCCACGCGTCGGCGTAGGCGCACCAGAACCAGTCGGTCAGGTCGCGCACGGAGACGTCGAGCAGCGTGGCGAGGTTGCCGAGGATCATCAGGCGGGTGATGTGATGGCTCCAGGCTTCGTCCCAGACCGAGGCGACGACCTGATCGAGGCATCGCAAGCCGGAGGGCGCATCGGCACCCCCCCACCAGGCCGCGGGCAGCGGCGCTTGTTGATCAGCGGGCACGAGCGACTGGGCCAGCGCGCCGCCGTCGGGCAGCGGCCCGGCGGGCGGTCGCCATGACCGGCCGGCCCAGCGCGACCAGCCGCCGTCGCCCGGGATCGGCAGCGCCCGGGCGGGGCGGCCGGGCAGGTCGCGGAAGCCGTCGGTCGCGTCGTGCACGTGTCGGACGAACTCGCGCCAGCCGAGCACCTGGCGGATGAACCCCTCGCGGCTGGGCAGGGGGATATCGGCGGCCAGGGCGCCGTCGATGAGGTCGCGCGGCAGCAGTCGGTGGAGGTTGACCAGCGCGCTGATGCGCGTGTGAAAGAGCGAGCGCGAGCGGACGCTCATGGCGTCCTCGTAGGGGCCGAAGTACGGAAGGCACCGTGCGCGGGCCCACGTCCAGAGGCGGCGTGCGTCGGCGACGGTGGCGGGGAGCGCGGCGGGATCGACGCTTCCTGGATGGTGGACGAAACGGGTGTTGACGAGGTCGATCACTTCGCGCGTGACGGCGTCGGGCTCGAAGGTCGGCGGCTCGGGGGCGGGCGGGCTGCCGCGCCAGGGCTTGCGGTTCTCGGTATCGAACGACAATTTGCCGCCGGTGAAGCCGCCGTCGGGGTCGATGAGAATGCCGGTGCGTCGGCGGACGGCGCGATAGAAGCGGTCCATGCGCCAGGGCGGGCCAGATTGGGATCGGCGGAAATCGTCTGGCTCGGTGAGCCAGCCTTCGTGCGGGAGTTCCTCGACGAGCCCGCGGGCGACCAGCGGAGCCAGGTCGCGACGGAGTTCGCGTTCGGCGGGGCGCATGACGCGGAGGGGGCCAAGGTCGGCGGCGATGGGGGCAAGTGCGTCGGCGAACGGGGTGTCGGCGGCGATGTAGCGCACGGCGACGCCGCGCCGGGCCTGTTCGAGGGCGAAGTGCCGTGCGTTGGCCCAGAGCAGGGCAAGGCGGTGGCGGTGCCAGGGTCGCAGGGCGGCCTTCCATCGGCTTTCGATGAGGACGATGCCGAGATCGGCGGCGGGCTCGCGGGCCAGCGGGCCGATGCGGTCGGAGAGCTGGTCTTCGGGGATGAAGAGCCAGCGGCGGCGGCGCTCCGGGGGAGCGACGGCGTTGAGCGCATCGACGAAAGCGCCGGTCGGGGTGCGTGTCATGGGCTGCGGGACGGGCGGAGAGACTACTTGGGCTGGAGGGCGCGCAGGGCCTGTTCGACGGCGGCGGCGAGTTTTCTGTCGCTGTCGGGGCCGTGGCCGACGGCCGTGTAGGCGAGGGTGCCGTCGGCGTTGACGACGAAGAAGGCGGGGATGGCGCTGACGCCGAGCTGCTTGGCCAGGTCGTCGCCGGCTTCGAGCATGGCGTAGGTGAACTTCTCGCGCTGGACGAGGGCGCGGGCGTCGGCGTTCTCCCAGCAGTTGACGCCGAAGAAGCGGACGGGCCGGCCCTGGAACTCGCGGTGGAGTTTCTCGATGCCGGGCATGGCGGCCAGGCAGGGCGGGCACCAGGTGGCCCAGAAGTCGAGCACGTAGACGCTGCCGGCGAGATCGGCCGAGCGGACGGCGGCGCCGTCGAAGGCCTTGAGCGACCAGGCGGGCATGGGCTGGCCGATCTTGGGCGGGCCGGCCCGCGCGGGGTCGGAAGGGGCGGTCATCCTGGGCACGTAGGGGCGGGCGTCGTAGTCGCGCGGGAGCGACCATGAGAGCGCGCCGGGGTCGGGCGGGGCGTCGGCGACGAGGTCGGAGAGCGAGAGGACGCCGACGCCGGTGGCCGGGTCGGTGTAGAGCGCTTCGAGCCGGCGGGGGAGCCGGTCGGTCTGGGCGATGAAGACCCAGACGAGGTACTCGGCGCGCCCGGTGGCCTGCAGGTCGATCTGCACGACGTCGCAGGGGACGCCGGCGACGGTGCGCACGCCGATGCGCCGGGCGGGCGCCTCGGCGCGCTGGAGCACCGGGCGGTCGACGAGCGCGGACCAGTTGGTGAGGACGGAGATGAGGAACTGCCCGCCCTCGGCGAGCATGTCGGGCACGGCGGCGGCGGGGCCTTCGAGCACGGTCTTGTCGGCGTGGCGGATCATGATCGCCTTGTCGCCATCGAAGACGGTCTCGATGCGCTGGGGCTCGGTGGCGTTGGTCGGCGTGAAGGAGGCGCGGACGGCGAACTTCCAGGCAGAGAGGGGCTCGCCGTGCCGGTACTCGTTGATGACGACCGAGCCGGCGACCAGGGGCGAGCGCGTGGAGAGGTCGCCGACGCCCTCGCGCGCGGCGGTGAAGCGGAGCGCGCGGACCTTGGCAAGGGCCTGGCCGGACTGGCGGAGCAGGGTCGCGCCGTCGCCTTCCGGCGGCGGGTCGGCGCGGGCGGGGGCGAGCGCGGCGGAGACCAGCGGCAGCGCAGCGGCGATCAGCACGCCGAGCGGCCGGAGACATCGGTACAGCGGCGGCATGGGAAGCCCTCCGGGTCGGCGCGGGTGCGCCGACGGGGAAGGCTAGTCGGGGGGGCCGTGCGGGGACGCGGGCGCTACGCTCGGTGCGGATCACGGGGTGGCGCGCTCGCCGGTCGGCGGCGGCCCC
>JAEUIX010000215.1 GCA_016794945.1 Phycisphaerae bacterium | reverse complement strand
CTGGATCAGCCGCTCGAACCCCAGCCCGAACCCCGCGTGCGGCACCGTGCCGTACCGCCGCAGGTCCCGGTACCACCAGTACTCCTTGATCGGCAGGCCCATCTCATGGATCCGCTGGTCCAGCTTGTCCAGCCGCTCCTCGCGCTGGCTCCCGCCGACGATCTCCCCGATCCCCGGCACCAGGATGTCCATCGCCGCCACCGTCTGGCGGTCGGGCTCGCACCCATCGTCCAGCCGCATGTAGAACGCCTTGATCTGCTTGGGGTAGTTGGTCAGGATCACCGGCTGCTTGAAGTGCTCCTCGGTCAGGAACCGCTCGTGCTCGCTCTGCAGGTCCGTGCCCCATTTCACCGGGAACTCGAACTTCTTCCTGCCGGTGCGGATCGCCTCCTCCAGGATCTTCACCCCTTCGGTGTACGTCAGCCGCAGGAACGGCTGCTCCACGATCTTCGCCAGCCGCTCCACCGCCGTCTTCTCGATCCGCTCGGCGAAGAACTTCATGTCGTCGGCGCGCTCGCGCAGCACCGTCGCGAACAGGTGCTTCAGCATCGCCTCGGCCAGCGATGCGTCCGCCGCCAGGTCCGCGAACGCGATCTCCGGCTCGATCATCCAGAACTCCGCCAGGTGCCGGCTCGTGTTGCTGTTCTCGGCGCGGAACGTCGGCCCGAACGTGTACACGCGGCTGAGCGCCATGCAGTACGTCTCCACGTTCAACTGCCCCGACACCGTCAGGTGCGCCTCCTTGCCGAAAAAGTCCTCGGCGAACGGATTGGCCTCGGCCGTCCCGGCGGTCGAGGCGTGGGGGGCGTGGGGGGGCGAACCGCCCGCCGCGCCCTGCGTCCGGCGCACCCAGTCCAGCGTGCTCACGCGGAACATCTGTCCCGCCCCTTCGCAGTCGCTGGCGGTGATGATCGGCGTGTGCACCCACATGAACCCGCGCCGGTGGAAGAACTCGTGCACCGCCATCGCCAGGCAGTGCCGCACCCGCGCGATCGCCCCGAAGGTGTTGGTCCGCACCCGCAGGTGCGCCACTTCGCGCAGGTACTCAAAGCTGTGCGGCTTGGGCTGGATCGGGTACGTGTCCGGGTCTTCCACCCAGCCGATCACCCGCACCGCCCCGCCCCGCCCGGCCTCCACGGCGATCTCCCGTCCGCCCTTGGGGTTCTGCACGATCACCCCGTCGGCCTCGATCGAGCACCCCGTGGTCAGCCTCGCCACCTCCGCTGCGTAGTTCGGCAGGTCGCCCTTGACCACCAGCTGCACCGTGTCGAAGCACGAGCCATCGTGCAGGGCGACAAAGCTCAGGCCCCCCTCGGCCTTGCTGTCGCGCCGGGTCCGCACCCACCCCTTGACCGTCACCGCCTCGCCCACGGCTCCGGTGAGCACCTCGTCCACACGCTTCCAGACGGTCGAACCTGCCATCGCGGCCTCCTGCTGCTGTCCGTCCCCGGCACCCCGGGGATACTCCCCGCTACGGGGAGGCGGATCGTACTCCAAACGGCGTGCAAACACTGGCATTGCTCTGAGAACTTGTATACTTGGCGCATGACGAAAGCGCCCCGCCCGCGGCCTTTCTCCGCCTTCACGCTCATCGAGCTGCTGGTGGTCATCGCGATCATCGCGCTGCTGGTGGGCATCCTGCTGCCGGTGCTTGCCAAGGCCCGCGAGGCCGCGCGGACGGCGATCTGCATGAACAACATGAAGCAGATCGCCACGGGCTATTCGTCCTACGCGCTGGACTACAAGGGTTCGATCTGGGAAGCGGGCCACCCGACGCCGATCCGGTTCTGGTACGCGCAGCCGACCAACCCGCTGCAGGCTTCTACGGGCGTGGGCGGCGCCAACCCGGCCAGGATGGGCCCGGCGTTCGAGTACCTCACGAACGTCGACAAGGTCTTCGAGTGCCCCACCAACAAGCGCCGCACCCGGACGCGGTTCCAAGCCAACCTCTCGGACCCCATGTGGCAGAGCCCGGCCATGCAGCTCCAGCTGGCGCTCTTCAACGAGTTCCTCTCCGAGCGGGCGATGAACTTCGATTACACGATGGTCACCGGCGCTTCGGGGGCGCGGCCGGACACCAACACGATCGCCGTCTGGGACGCCCGGGCCGTGAACTGGACCGCCCAGACGGGCCGTGGATCGCCGCCGATCGTCACCGACATGCGCAATTTCAAGTCCCTGCCGGTGTACGTCGAGGAGGATCTGCGCTTCTACAACTCCGACACGCCGGACGGCATGTTCAGCAACCTGGACCAGATCACCGACCGGCACGGCCGCAAGGGCCACATCGCCTACGTCAACGGCGACGTCGAGCTCTTCGCCGGCCCCAAGGGGAACAACCCCGATTCGGAGTCGGACCGCGGCGACCTCATCGGCAACGACTTCTGGGTCAAGGGGCGGGCCAACGCGTGGTACCAGCTCTGCCCCACGTGGCCCGGCGTTCCCCGGCCGTACGGCTGGGCCAACCAGCCGCGCTGACCTGTCCCGTTCGCTACGCTCGGTCCATGGACCACTTCGAGTACCGCGACGGCGAGCTGCACGCCGGAGACGTTCCCCTGGCCGGCCTGGCGGCCGAGCACGGCACGCCGCTCTACGTCTACTCCGGCGCGACGCTGCTGCGCCATTACGACCTGCTCGCGGCGGCCTTCGCCCCGCTCCACCCGCTCATCTGCTTCAGCGTCAAGTGCTGCTCCAACGTCCACGTGCTGCGCCTCCTGGCCGAGCGCGGGGCGGGGATGGACGTCGTCAGCGGCGGCGAGCTGCTGCGCGCGCGTCTGGCCGGCGTCCCGGCCGAACGCACCGTGTTCGCCGGCGTCGGCAAGACCGACGAGGAGATCCATCAGGCCCTGGCCGGCGACCCCGATCGCGGCGACACAACGCCCATCGGTCTGTTCAACATCGAGAGCGAGCCGGAGTACGAAGTCGTCGCCGCGGCCGCCCGGGCCATGGGCGTTTCCGCCCGTGCCGCGCTGCGCGTCAACCCCGGCATCGCCGCCGGCGGCCACGCCTACGTCCGCACGGGACACGCCGAGACCAAGTTCGGCGTCGAGCTCCCGCACGCCGAGGCGCTCTTCGAGAAGTTCGCACGCGAGAAGCACCTGCGTCTGTGCGGCGTCCACCTGCACATCGGCTCGTCGATCACCGACCCCGCGCCCTACGTCGAGGCCGTCACCCGGGCCCTGGCCCTGATCGACCGCCTGGAGCGCAAGGGCGTGCGCATCGAGGCGCTCGACCTCGGCGGCGGCTTCGGCGCCGACTACACCTCGGGCGCAGCGCCCTCCGCCGCGACGTTCGCCGCCGCCATCGTGCCGCTGCTAGAGTCGCGGGTGCGTGCCGGCCTGCGCATCATCCTGGAGCCCGGGCGCACGATCGCCGCGAACGCTGGCGTGCTGCTGACCCGCGTGCTGTTCGTCAAGCACACCGGCCCGCGCAAGTTCGTCGTGTGCGACGCGGGCATGAACACGCTGCTGCGCCCCAGCCTCTACGGCGCGTTCCATTTCATCTGGCCCGTCAGCGTCAGCCCCCAGCACGTGCCCCCCAGCCGCCAGGAGAAACTCGACCTGCCCGGACTGGAGACCTGCGACGTGGTGGGCCCCGTCTGTGAGACCGGCGACTTCCTGGCCCGGGATCGGCTGCTGCCGATGCTGGCCCGCGGCGATCTATTGGCGGTCTTCGCCGCCGGGGCCTACGGCATGTCGATGGCAAGCCGGTACAACAGCCACCCCCTGCCGGCGGAGGTGATGGTCCAAGGATCGCTCGGCCGCCTGATTCGCCGGCGTGAAACCCTGGACGACCTGATCGAGCACGAGCGCTAGGCGTCGCGAGCCGCCGCCGCCAGCGCCCGCAGATGCTCGACGCGGGTCGTCCCCGCCACGACGCACGACACCCCCGGTGTCGCCAGCGCCTGCCGCACCGCTTCCCGCGGCTCCGCTCGCCCCGACGCCAGCGGCTTCTTCACCAGCACCGCCACGCCCTGCGCCGCCGCCCGCGCCGCCACAGGCGCCATCTGCCGCTCCGCGGGGTTCAGCGTCACCATCACCACGTCCATCCACCCCGCGGCCAGCGCCGCCTCGGCGCCCTCCATCGTCCCGATCGAGGCGCCGATCCACCGCGCCTTGCCCGCGCGCCTGGCCTCCTGCAGGGCCCCGGCCGCCTCCCCCGCCCGCAGCACGCCCGCATCGTCGCACGCCGACGAGAAGTGCAGCAGCAGCACGTCCACCCGCTCCACCTTCAGCCGCCGCAGCGATGCGTCCACGCTCGCGCCGATCGCCCCCGGCGAGAAGTCGTACGCGGACGTTCCCGTGCCCTCGTCGAACGTCTCGCCCGCCTTGGTGCCGATCAGCCACCGCTCCCGCGGGGCCACCCGGGGCAGCAGCCGGCCCAGCCGCTGTTCCGCCGCGCCGTACGCCGGCGCGGTGTCCACGTAGGTCACGCCCTCCTCCAGCGCCGCCCGCAGCAGGGCCTCGGCCTCGTCGTCCGTCGGCACCCGCACCGGCCGCGCGTACTTCAACCCCGCGCTGCGCCCCAGCGCCACCGTCCCCAGTCCAAGGCGCGGCAGCATCACCGTGCTCATGGGGCCCACTCCAGTCCCGGCGCGTCGAACGGCAGCGGCGCCACCCCGGGCCGCTGCAAGGCCGGGGGGGCGGCCCCGCCGTCGCCCGCGCCCGCCGGCAACGCCGCCGACACCCGCTCGGCCAGCAGCGGCGCCAGCGCCAGCTTGGTCGGCCAGGCCGCCAGCACCCGCCCGTCCACCAGGGGCGTCACGACCGGCTCGTCCGGGCGCGAGCCGTCGGCCCGCAGCCCTTCGGCGCGATCGATGCGCAGCGTCGCCAGTTCGACGCCGCCCCGAACCGCCCACGGCACGCACGCGTTCAACTCCGCCCGCGCCGCCGCCCGTTGCGCCGCCGCATCGAGCCCGACGCCCCGCTCGGCCAGCGCGCCGCCGAGGTACCACACCACGCGCCCGGCCGCGTCGGCCCAGCTCGTGACCGTCAGCCGGGGCGTCGTGGACGCTCCGAGGCAATGGCCGAACAGCGGGGCCAACTCGGCCCCTCGTGCCAGCGCCATGTGCAGCGGGCGCGTCTGCATCAGGTCCGAAGCCCGCGCGCCCGCGAGTCCGGCCAGCGGGCCGTTGCCGCTGCCCGCGCACAGCACCACCGCCCGCGACGACAGCACCGCGGCCCGGCCGTCGTGCAGGCGGACGCCCGTGCGCACCGTCTCGACGCCGATGCGCTCGATCGACTCGACCGACGCCACCCGGCCGATCCGGTCCATCGCCGGCCCCGCCAGCGCCCGCACCAGGCTCGCGGCGTCCAGCACCGGTTCTGCCACGCGGTACACGTCCACCCCCGCCGGCGCGCGTTCGAACGCCCCGGGCCGTTCCCCCGCGTCCAGCCGCTGCACCGGCGTTCGAATCGCCTTGCTGGCCGCGGCCGCCGCCACGCGGCTGACCAGCCCCGGCGTCGTCCACAGGTGCTGCTCGCGGGCCAGCACCGCGGCGCCCGAAAGGTCGGGGTCCAGCGGCCCGGGCCTGCCGGCCAGGCAGGCCCGCCACCGGTCGGGCATGCCGGCGATAGCGCGGCTGGCGGCGGTGGCGGCCCCGCCCAGGGCGTACTTGATGCCGCCGTGGATGATCCCTTGGCTGGCGACGGTCTGCCCCGCGCCCAGGTCCGCCGTCGTCAGCAGCACGGCGCTGCGGCCTTCGGCCAGCAGCCGGCGCAGCGTCCACAGCCCGGCGACCCCGCCGCCGAGGATCACCGCGTCGAGCATGCCGGGCGTGGCGTTCATCGCTCGCTTTGCCGCGCCGGCGGCAGGTGCGCCCGCAGGTCCGCCCGCGGGGCCTTGACCTGCGAGCCGTCGTCCAGGTTCTTCACGGTCACCTCGGTGGGCGACTCGATGATCACCGCGTACCGCGCATCGGCGTCGGCCGCTTCCTTGAGCAGCTTGCCGATGTTCTTTGTGGCCTTGTACGACCGGCGCGCGTGCATGCCGGCCCGGCGCAGCTCACCCACGACCGCCGGCACCAGCGCATCGGACTCGGGCGAGCCGTTGGAGATCACCTGCACGTCGGGCCGGAGCCCCAGCGCCCGGGCGATCTCACGGTCGCCGGGCATCAGCCCCTTGTCCTGCAGCACCAGCGACAGGACCACATCGCCCATGCCGAAGCCCACCGCCGGGGTCGGCGGGCCGCCGAAGGTCTCGATCAGGTTGTCGTACCGGCCGCCGCCGGCCACGGCACGCATCGCCCCGCTGGTCTCGTGCACCTCGAACACCATGCCCGTGTAGTACGCCAGCCCGCGGGCGATTCCGAGATCTAGGGTGCACCACGACGACAGACCTGCGGCGGTCAGTTGCTGTTGAAGTGAATGAAGCGACGCCAAGTCGTAGCGAAGCGGCACGCCACCTTCTTGAAACCCGCCGGCGGAAACCCCGATTTCGAAATCCTTCTGAATGGCGTTCGCCTCCAGATCAAGTCGTTTGAGACTGAATCCCAGGTCCACTTCTCCGGCCTGGATTTCTTCCGGGGACGCCTTTGCGCGACGATCAATCAGATCGAGGGCGTCGTGCATCCGATCGCGTGAGACTCCCAAATAGGCGAGGATGTTCGAAACCACCGGGCGAGAGCCAATACGGATCTTGACGTGCTCCGGCGTCAGCCCCAGTTCCTCCAGCAGCCCCACGCACACGCCGACCGCCTCGGCGTCGGCCGCGGCTGAGCCTTCGCCGATGATGTCGCAGTTCCACTGCATGAACTCGCGCAGGCGGCCCCGCTGCGGTCGCTCGGCCCGGAAGCACGTCTGCTGCCAGAACCACTTGCACGGCCGGGGCAACTGGGCCGCCCGGGCGGCGTACATCCGCGCCAGGGTCGGCGTGAATTCCGGCCGCAGGGCGAAGGGCGCTTCCCGGGCCGCCCCGGTCTCGGGCCCGGCGCGGGACCGCTCGTCCTTGCCCGAGTGCACGTGGAAGATCTCAGAGACGATGGCGTCCCCGCTCTTGGCCTTGTACAGGTCGATCGACTCGAACGTCGGTCCATCGATCTCCTCGAACCCGTGGCGCACGCTGACGGTCCGCCACGCCCGCTCGATGAAGCGCCGGCGCGCCAGTTCGATGGGGTAGAAGTCGCGGGTGCCCGTGGGGGCCTGGAAGCTCGTCGATCCCATGTCGCGGCAGGGTAGCGGCGCACCGGTCGCCGCGGCGCTTCCCGGACCCCGCGCCGCTGGCCGCGGTCCGGGAACGAAAGCGGCCCTCGATCTGTCGACCGAGGGCCGTGGAGAGAGAATCCATCATCGGCCCGGCAGCGCACCGGGCGCGAATCGATCAGTTCCGCCGGCGCCGACGGACGCCCGCCAGTCCCGCAATCGCCGCGATCCCGGCCGCAGCCGGGGCCGGCACCACGGTCAGCGAGATGTCGTCCACCGCGTAGTCGTTGCCCTGGAAGATCCCTGAAACGTCCCAGAGTTGGATCGACAGCGACGTGTTCGACCCGCTGTTGAACTGGAACACCTGCTGCACCCACACGCCCAGGCCCGGGCCGCCGTCGCCCACCGACAACGGCGCAACGAAATTGCCGCTGATGATGGTCGTCTGGTCGCCCACCAGCCGCCACTGCAGCGTCGCGACCGACTGAGGGAACAGGCTGGCGAACCACGCCGACAGGTCGTAGACCGTGTTCGCGGTCACCGCGACGGTCTGTGCCCACGCCGGGCCCACACCGGAGTCCGATCCGTTGATGATCATGTACCGGCCGTCGGCGTTCCCGAGCGTGTGATCGAAGAAGTCCACCCACGACGGGTGGATCGTGTCGAACGACACCACGTTGTACGTTTCGGGCGGGAGCATCGAGCCGCTCAGCGCGTACGCGCTGGTCGACGGACCGATCGTCCCCGTCTGGAAGTCACCGTTCACGATCGGGTTGCCCCAGGCGGCACTCGCCAGCCCCAACCCAAGGCCCGCCGCCGCGATCCCGCACGTCCGCTTCATCATCGCTGCTCTCCTCGAGAAGCCGTACGCCAGCCTCGGTCCCCTGAAATGTCCCGCCGCGGCTCTCGCCGGGACGGGCACGCCTTCCCAATGCGTTCGCATCGCCATCGCGCGGGCCCGGGCGCAGGGCCACGCGCGCTCGCCGGAGCCGGCGCGGCGGGAACGCGGTCAAACGCTTCCCGGACCGAGACGGCCGGTTGAAGAACCTGAAATGTGCGAGGGTCTCTCTCTCCTCGCGGCGCGCGGTTGTCACGCGATGCGGGAAATCTACACCCGAATCCGCGGTCGTCAAGCGCGGCGGCGCATCTTGCCGCGAGAGCAACTCGATTCGGTGGCTCTACGGGCGGTCGGGGCGGACCATGGCCGAACAGGCCCCGCCCCCGAGCGGATATCATCGGCCCCATGCCGAAGATCACGATTGACGGAAAGGTCCGCGAGTTCAAGCCCGGGCAGGTGATCCTGCAGATCGCCAACGAGGCCGGGCAGGACATTCCGCAGTACTGCTACCACGAAGGACTCTCCATCGTGGCTTCCTGCCGCATCTGCCTGGCGGAAGTGTGGATGCCCAATCCTCGCAACGGCGGCAAGCTGGAGCCCTACATGGGCGGGAAGCTGCTGCCGACGTGCCAGACTCAGGCCCTCGACGGCATGGTGGTCTTCACCGACAGCCCCAAGGCGCTGGCCAACCAGAAGGCGGTGATGGAGTACCTGCTCATCAACCACCCGCTGGACTGCCCGGTCTGCGATCAGGCCGGCGAGTGCACGCTGCAGGACTATTCCTACGAGTACGGGCGCGGCGCCAGTCGATTCGAGGAGACCAAGGTCAAGCAGCCCAAGAAGGACGTCGGACCCGACATCCTGCTCTATTCCGACCGCTGCATCATGTGCACCCGGTGCGTCCGCTTCACGCGGGAGGTGGCCGGCACCGGCGAGTTGTGCGTTGCCGGGCGCGGCAACAAGGAGGAGATCGACGTTTTCCCCGGGCGGGCCCTGGACAACCCCATCGCAGGAAACGTCGTCGATCTCTGCCCCGTCGGCGCGCTGCTGGACAAGGACTTCCTGTTCGCGCAGCGCGTCTGGTTCCTCAAGCGGACGCCCAGCATCGACGGCATCACCGCCAGCGGCGACAACATCTACATCGAGCACAACGAAGGCAGGGTCTACCGCGTCAAGCCCCGCACCAACATGGCCATCAACAAGTGGTGGATCACCGACGAGGTGCGGCACGGGTGGAAGTTCATCCACAGCCAGGACCTCCTAAGCGGCGCCCGACGGAAGCAATTCGGCGTCCGCGTGGAGTGCGAATGGGGCCGCGGCATCCAGGCGGCGGTCGAGGGTCTCCGGGCCGTCGCCAACTCCGGGAAGCGGCTGGCCGTCGTGGTCAGCCCCATGCTGCCCAGCGAAGAGGCCTTCCTTCTTGCGCGGGCCGCGCTGGCCCTGGATCCCAAGGCGTTCCTGGCGCTCGGGCCGGTTCCGGTCCAGGGACAGGACAGGTTCTTCCCGCCGGATACCGCCGGAGCGTTCCGGCTGTGCGCCGAGAAGTGCCCGAACGCCCGCGGTGTCCGCCGCACGCTCGAAGCGATCAGCCGGACAACCGCTCACAGCGGCTACGTCGCGTCCTTTGAGCAGGTCATCACGCAGCTGCGTTCCGGGGAGGTTGGCGGGATCATCGTCACCGGGAACTACCCCAGCGACTGGGCCACGCCCGAGTTCGAGTCGGCGCTCTCCGGGGCGTTCCTCGTGCTGCTCGACACGCTGCCCGGCCGGCTCCTCGATCGGGCCGACGTGGTCCTGCCCGGGGTCACCTGGGCCGAGAAGGCCGGATCGTTCGAGAACTGCACGGGAGTCGTGCAGGCGTTCGAGGCCGCCATCCCCGCGCTCGACGGCGCTTCGGCCGAAGGCCAGTCCGCTCTGGCCATGATCGCCGAGGCCGCCGACGGCCCGCGCCCGGGCGGCTGGGTCAATGCTCCGTTGTACAACGCCGCGGACGTGCGAGCCAGGATCGCCGACGGCCTGCCGGAACTTGCCGCGTGGATCGGAACCGTCCGTGCACCGGCTGCGGCGGTCGAACGCGAACCCGACATGGCGGTGGTCGAGCTCTGAGGCCCCGTAACGACGCTCCGCCGAGCACCCGAGTTCTCTCCGCGTGAACGAGTGGCCCATCATCCTGGTCACGGTCCTGTGCGTGGGGGCGCTGGGGGTCGGTGTGTTCTTCTGGTGGCGGCGTCGGTACGGCGTGTGGGCGCAAGCGGCGCGGCGGGACCGGGCGGGCGCGCGCAACGCCAAGGTCATCCGGTCGGACTGGGGCGCGTCGGGCGGCGCCGGGGGTGGGGGCTTGAGCGGCGGCGACGCGGTTCCGAAGCGGCACCCCGACCAGCACGACATCACCGATGACGGCATTGGAAGCGACGGCGCTGGCGGGGGGGATGGGGCGGGCGGCGGAGGCGATGGCGGCGGGGGCGACTGAAGGGCGGTCGAATCCATGAGCGACGGCGGCAACACCGGACCACTGGGCATCGAGTCGGGCCGCGCCCGGCGCGAACCGTGGCGGCAGCGTCTGGCGCACATCGTCGAGACGATGCGCGAAATGTCGCGGTTCACCGACCCGCAGGAGATGGTCTCCTACTACGGCGACCGCATGGAGAACTACTTCCGCTACGACGGGTTCATCTCGCTGTCGCGCCGGGGGCTGGAGCCACCCTACTACCGCATCACGCGTTCGAGCCGCTGGGTAGAGGACATCGATCCCTGGAAGAACCGCGACCGGTTGCCGGTGCTCTCGGGAGGGCTGCTGGGCGAGCTGCTGTACGGCGACGAGCCGCGGCTCATCAACGACCTGACCGTCGCGCCGGACGACCCAGGGCGCTACTACCTCGAGGGCATGCGGTCGCTGATCGCCGTGCCCCACTTCGACAAGGGCCACGGCCTCAACATGGTCGTCACGCTTCGCAAGGACCCGCAGGGCATCGACCCCGACGAGTTCCCC
>JAEUIX010000196.1 GCA_016794945.1 Phycisphaerae bacterium | reverse complement strand
GTTGTTGGCGACGTCGTAGTAGACGCGCGAGCCGCGAAGGGTGTACTGCCCGTCGGAGCCGACGACGTCGCCCTCCAGGTAGATGCCTCGGACCTTGGCGGCGGGGAGCTGACGCTCGTCGGGGCGGGCGCCCTTGTCGAGGAAGACGACGGCGCGCTCGGCGCGGATCTCGAGCGTGCGAGCGGCGCGGACGTCGGAGTAGATGACGACGACGCCGCCGGTCACGAGCACGGCGTCCTCCTGCTCGCCGCTGACCAGGGCGGCCTCGCCGGCGGTGAACGAGACGATCCCGCGCCCGGAGAAGAGCTTGGGCGCTCGGTCGCCGCCGGACAGGTCGAGGATGGAAGGTCCGGGTCGGAGGTTTCTGCCGGTGGCCAGCGGGGAGTTGGGCTCGAAGAGCTGACTCTGACCCGGGAGAATGGGGCCGCGCATGGTGCCCAGTCCGCCGGACTCTGCATACGGGACCTCCGGCGGCTCGGGCTCATCGGGGGGGCTGAGCAGGTCGCGAAGGTACCGCCCGAGGCGTCGTTCGCCTTCGACGATGAGCACGTCCGCGGGGCGGCCGCTGGCGACGCTGTCGCCCGCGAGCGACAGTGGGCCGTCGATCACACCGGTGACGAGAATGCGGTCCGCGCTGGGCGCAATGCCCGGCTCGCCCGCGGGGTCGCTGAGACGGTCGAAGTAGACGGCGACCTGCTGGATCCACTGGCCGGGATGGACGACCGATTCCTCCAGTGGCTCGATCCAGACTACGGCGCGGGCCGCACGGAATCGCGCGTAGGCAAGCGTGATCTCGACGTCGCCGCGCAGGTACGCGCGTTGCGTGCCCATGGAGGCGGTGGGATTGATGGCAGCGCCGCCCGCCGGCTCTTCAGACCAGGTGGCGATGCGCTGAGCTCGGATCGAGATCCCCCCGCGCTGCGTGGCGACGGGCAGCCGGGTGCCCGCGAAGTCGCGCCCCGTGAGCGAAGCGGGGTCCAGTTGCGGCCGCGAAGCGGGCGGCTGGGCGCCGGCGACCGTGGGTCCGGACGCGAGTGACGGCACTTCGACACAGCCGCACAGCGCCAGGATCGCGGTGATTCGGCGTCGCACGGCGGGGGATGGTCGCAGCGGGGGGCGTGGGCTCACGGTCGCATGCTAAAGCAAGCGGCCCGGGGGGACAACCCGGGCCGTTGGCGTGGCGGAGTGTGGATGGAAACTCAGCGTTTGCGTTTGGGCTTGGCCGGAGCTCGGCGGGCGTGCTTGCCGTTGCCCGCTGCCTTCGGCGACGGGGCTTCGCCCGCGGGGAGCGGTGCGTTGGGAGCCCAGGTGTTGGCCGCGGCGGGCTTGTGCTCGCTCATGGCGGCGACCTGCAGGGCCGGGGCCTCGCGGGCGGCGATGCCGTTGAGCTTGAGCTCACCGGCGCGGAGCTTTGGAAAGTGCTCTCCCTGCCAGCTGGCGGGGTACTTGGGGTCGTCGAGGTCGAGCGCGGCGCGGGTGGGGTGGAGGGGGCGGAACGTGTCGCACATGACGGCGAGCTCTGCGGTGTAGGTGGCGCTGAGCGAGACCTCGATGGTGCCGGGATGCGGGCCGTGGGGGATGCCCTGAGGGTGAGCGGTCATGGAACCGACCTCGATGCCCTTGCGGCTGCCGAAGTTGCCCTCGACGTAGTAGAGCACCTCGTCGGAGTCGATGTTGCTGTGGTTGTATGGGACCTTGATGGCCTGGGGGTGCCAGTCGAGCATGCGCGGGCAGAAGGAGCAGATGACGAAGTTGTGGGCCTCGAAGGTCTGGTGGATCGGCGGCGGCATGTGGAGCTTGCCGGTGATGGGGGCGAAGTCGTCGATGTTGAAGATGTAGGGGTAGTAGCAGCCGTCCCAGCCGACGATGTCGAGCGGGTGGTAGTCGTAGATGTACGAGTGCATGAGGTCGCGGGCCTTGACGCGGACCTCGAACTCGCCGTGCTCGTTCCAGGTCAACGGCTGTTCGGGGAGGCGCAGGTCGCGCTCGCAGTAGGGGGAGTGCTCCAGGAACTGCCCGTGGGCCTTGCTGACGTAGCGCGGGGGCGGGCCGATGTGGCTGCCGTTGACGGTCTCGATGACGAGGAACTTGCCGTAGGGCATGTCGGCGACGGGCGGCTCGCCCTGTGCTGCCTTGCGCCGGTCGAAGATCATCGTGTAGATGACGCCCTTGGGGATGATGATGTAGTCCTTGGGCCCGAAACGGAGCGAGCCCATCATGGTGTGGACCACGCCGGTGCCGAAGTGGATGAACAGGCACTCGTCGCCCTGGCCGTTCTTGTAGTGGTAGCGCATCGGCTCGGCGGGCACGCAGACGGCCATTTCACAGTCTGCATTGCCGAAGAGGATCACGCGCCCGGTGACCGGGTCGCCCGACGGGCGCATGGGCGCCGTCTTGATGTGCCGCATGCGCATCACGTCGGCCTCGACGTACTCGGCCTTGGTGGAGTAGAGCGGCTTCCACCCGTGCACCTGGGTGGGCGGGTTGATGTGGTACATCGTGCTCGACGGGCCGCTGAAGCCCTCGGTGCCGAAGAGCTCCTCGGAGTACAGCACGCCGTCGGGCCGGCGGAACTGCACGTGACGGCTCTTGGGGAGTGTGCCGAGTCGGTAGTAGAAGGGCATGGGGCCTCCTTGCCCGAGATGCTACGCGCGGGCGCCCCAGGTCCGGCGCCGTCCGGTCACTTTTTGGGAGCCGATTCCGCCGGTGCGCCGGGGGCCGCGGGCTCGGGCGCGGGCCGATCGGCCCGCCAGAGCGGCCCGGCCATGCACCACTTGGCGCCGTCGAAGAACAGCAGGTGGTAGGCCATGCCGATGGTTTCGCCGGGCTTGACATACTTGACGGTGAAGAAGCTCATCCCCGGCTTCAGGAGGGTCTCGGCGACGCGTTTGACGCCGCCGGGCATGTCCGGATGACCCTTGGCCAGGTCCTCGGTCTTGCCGCTGATCACCAGCACCTCGGTCATCTCGGCCTTGCCCTGGATCATCGCCGACCAGGCCTGGTCGTCCTTGGGCTTGGGCATCGTGTCGTAGAACCTGCCGACCTGGTCCAGCTTCTCCTTCGGCACGTCGGGCCGGAAGGCGTGCTTGCGCACGCGCTCGGCGGTGGGCATGAGTTCCTGCACCAGCGCCGAGGCGGTGGCGTGGTCCTTGGCGTCCTGAAGCTCTCGCAGCTTCTTGAACAGGGCCTTGAGATTCTCGGCGGTACCCTCGTGCTTGAACCCGCTGGCACGCGGAGCTGCCGGCGCGGTCGGTTCACCCGCCGGCGCGGGCTTGGGTGCGTCGCCGGGCTGAACGGCCAGCGCGACCGATGCGACGGCGAGGCACAGCGCGGCGGCGAAACGGCCGGGAAGGACGATGTTCATGGGGTGCTCCAGCGTGGTGGGTGGCGGGCTTGTTTACGACTTGCCGAACAGCGAGACTTCGATCGATTCGACCCATGCGTGCAGGATGAGCATGTGCAGTTCCTGGATGCGGTCGCTGGTCGCGCCCGGGACGATCACTTCGATGTCCGCGACGCCGCGGATGCGGCCGCCGTCCTTGCCGAGCAGGGCGATCACGCGGCAGTCGGCGGCGCGGGCCGATTCGACGGCCCGGGCGATGTTGGCCGAGTTGCCGCTGGTGGACAGGACGATGAGGCAGTCGCCCTTCCTGGCCAGGGCGGTCACCCAGCGCGCGAAGACCTGCTCAAAGCCGAAATCGTTGGCCGTGCACGTGATGTGGCCCGTGTCGGTGCAGGCGATGGCGGGAAGCGGCCGGCGATCGGCGCGGTAGCGGCCGGTGAGTTCCTCGGCGAAGTGAGCGGCGTCGCAGGCCGATCCGCCGTTGCCGCAGATCAGCACCTTGCCGCCGTCGCGCAGGCACGCAGCGAGTGCGGCGCCCGCGAGTCCGATCGCCTTCATCGCCCGATCGTCCATCAGCAGCGCGTCGAGCGCTGCGCGAGCCTGT
>JAEUIX010000191.1 GCA_016794945.1 Phycisphaerae bacterium | reverse complement strand
AGGGGCTACGCACTGAAGAACGGCATGGTCTTTTCGGGAGGGAGCGGCGGCAGCTATGTGCCGCAACGCGGCACGCTCACCGTGACCGTGGACCTGAACAAGTCGATGGCGCGCCCGGCGGCGTCGCTCGCGGCGGCCACGATCGTCTCCAGCGTCGTGCTGACGGTGCCGGCAGGTCCGGAGACGATGGTGATGACGCTGACGTCGGTGCGGGTGGCGTCGATCAAGTACTACTCGCTGCCGCGGGGCGACGGGCAGGTCGCCCAGCTGGCCGACATCGAACTGGAGTACGTGAGTCACTCCACGAACATGGCCGGTCAGGTGTGGCAGTTCCCCTGAGGCGGAGCGTGTCCGAGAACAGCGGGATGGAGTGATTCCGGGCAAGCTCTGACGACCGGGCGGCGGCCCCCGGGGCCGATCCGCGCGCCCGCCGCTGGCGGCGTCGCGAATCGGTGGCACGCTGCACGCAGAGGCGAGCGAGTCAACGCCGCGGACGGGGCGCCGTGCCCGCGTCCCCGAGGGAGAATCGCATGGTGCGTCACGGCGCGCTGAGTGTGCTGGCGGTGGCGGCTCTGGTGGGCGCGGCGGCGGGCGGTCCGCTGGACCCGCCGCCGGGGCCGGTGGGCGATACCGGCGCACCCGGGGCGATGAGCCCTCCGTTCAAGACGCTGGGGCAGATCGAGCCGCGCACGGCGGTGCAGAGCCTGCCGGGCAGCGGGACGGCGCTGCACGTGATCAGCCAGAGCGGGTCGTACTACCTGACGGGGAACATCCAGGGGGTCAGCGGCAAGCACGGCATCCTGATCGCCGCCGAGAACGTGACGCTGGACCTCAACGGGTTTGCGGTGATCGGCGTCTCCGGCGGCGGCGACGGCGTCAGCACGGGCGCCTATTACCGCAACCTGCACGTGCGCAACGGGGTGATCCGCGGGTGGCCGGGCAACGGTGCGAACGTGCAGGGCGACAACTCGATCCTCGAGGACCTGCGCGTGAGCAACTGCGCGCTGGCGGGCATCTTCAGCGGCACCAGCCTGGGAACGATCGTCCGCGGGTGCGTGGTGCAGGATTGCGCCGGCGGGGGCATCTCCACGGGCGTCGGCGCGCTGGTGGAGCGGTGCAGCGTGCTCTACACGCTGACGTCCGGCTCGGGTCCCGGCATCACCGTCGCCGACGGATCTGTGGTGCGCGACTGCTCGGTGCGGCAGGTGCGCGGCACGGGCGTGCTGGCCGGCGGCGACTGCCACGTGATCTCCTGCCTGATCAGCCGTTGCGCGGCCGATGGCATCAACGTGGGCACGCGCTCCACGGTGCGGCAGTGCACGGTGGTGGGGCAGACGGGCAACGGGATCGTGATCAACGGCGCGGCGTGCGTGGTGATGGACAACACGCTGGACTCCAACGCCCCGGGCAGCACCACGGCCGGTGGCATCATGACCACGCAGAACAACTCACGGATCGAGGGCAACGCGCTGGTGGGCAACGGTCAGGGCCTGCGGGTGACGGGCATCGGGAACTTCATCGCCCGGAACACGGCGCGGGCGAACCAGACGAACTTCAACATCGGCTCCAGCAACGCCTACGGGCCGATCGTGTCGGTGGCCCTGCTGGGCAACATGGGCAACAACCCCGACGGCAACGCCATCCATCCCTGGGCGAACTTCTCGCACTGACCGGGGGGCACGGGGGAGCGGCAATCCCCCGAATCGCCCCGTTTCACTGGGCGGGCGACGACCCGGTGGTATGGTTATGGCGGATGGGCGGCGGCGGGGCGTGGTGTGCCGCGCCGCCCGATGGGAGCGATCCATGGACACGACTCGACCTGGCGGGGGCACGGGCGGCGAGCGGCGCGAGGACATCGAACTGTCGCGCCGGGACCTGCTGCCGGCGGCGCTGCTGGGCGCGGGGGCGATGGGGCTGCTGGCGGGGGCGGCGCGGGCGGGGCCGCTGAACCCGCCGGCCGGGCCGGTGGCCTCCAGCGGCAGGACGCTGCAGGAGATCTACGACAAGATCACCCCGGGCGACCCGCGCACGCCGGTGAACGCGACGACCTGCCCCGGGGACGCGAACGCGCAGTTCATCATCGCAACGCCCGGCTCGTACTACATGACGGCGTCGCACACGGTGTCGAACAAGGTGGTGGTGCGCATCACCGCGTCGGACGTGGTGCTGGACCTCAACGGCTTCACCCTCCACGTGGCGACCAGCAACGCGCCGGCGGTCGATTGCGGGCCGGTGACGATGGTGACGGTGCGCAACGGCGTGCTGCGTGGCCAGGGCGGGGCGAACCTGACCAGCGCCGCCGCGGCCGTGATCGAGCGGCTGGTGGTGTTTGGCACGTCGGGCACGAGCATCGGGGCCGGCAAGGCGACGGTGAGCGATTGCCGCGTAACGCTGGCGTCGACGACCGGAGCGTGCGTGAGCGTGGGGTCGGAATCGCTGGTGCAGCGGTGCGTCTGCTCCGGGGGCGGCACGGGCGTGGCGACGGGTTCGGGCTCGATGATCGTCGATTGCGAGGCGATCTCGGCGCAGGCGACGGCGGCGGGCGGCGGGTTCTTCCTGGGCAACGGCGGCGTGATCGTGCGCTGCCTTGCCCGGCAGTGCGGCAACGGGATCCTCGCGGGCGAGAACTGCGCGGTCGAAGCGTGCAACGCGACGGGGTGCACCACGGGCATCAGCGTGGGGCAGTTCTGCCGGGTGATCGGGTGCAACACGGCGGGCAGCATCAGCGCCGGGATCGCGGCGACGAACGGCAGCGACATCCGCGACTGCACGTGCATCGGCGATTCGCTGCTGGCGTCGGGCTTGGCGGCGATCAACGTCACGGGCTCGGGCAGCAGGATCGAGCGGAACACGACGAGCGGCGGGCGGCGGGGCATCCGCTGCACGGCGGCGGGGAACCTGATCGCCTCGAACTTCTGCCGCGGCGCGACGGGGGCCGGTTCGCCGAGCGCCAATTACGACATCGTGGCGGGCAACGACGTGGGGCCGATCACGTCGGCGTCGAGCGCGATCAGCGCCTGGGCGAACATCACGTTCTGAGCGTCGGCATCACGCCGGCGGCGGCTCGGCCGGGTCGGCGCGCATGAACAGCGGCTCGCCCTTGGCGATGGCCTGCCCGGGCTTGATGGAGTGGTGGCCGCCCCACTGGCTCATGTGCGCCAGCGTCTGGCCGTTGACGGCGTCGACGCTCGCCGCGGGGTCGCAGTTCCAGGCCTTCCAGAGGCGGGCCATGGTGTCGGGCACGGCTGGGGAGAGGATGAGGCTGGCGATGCGCAGCGCCTCGGCGCAGTGGTAGAGGATCGCCGCGAGCCGGTCGCGCGGGTCGTCGTTGTTGAACGGGCCGTCGCCCTGGGGCGGCTGGCCGGGGGGGATCTTCTTGGCGAGCTTGAACGGTTCGGTGGCGTTGATGTAGGCGTCGACGCGCCGGACGAGATCGACGCCCTCGCGCAGCGCGCCGGCGAGGTCCCACTGGTCGGCGCGGCTGATGGCGTTGCGCACGGCGGTGGCCGTCACCTCGGGCCAGCCGAACTCGGGCATGGCGTGCAGGGCGACCTGCCCCTTGGGGTCGGGCGCCCTGCCGCCGAAGTACTTCTCGATCATGTTGCCGACGCGGCTGGCGGCGTTGCCGATGCCGTTGGCCAGTTCGGCGTTGTAGACCTCGACGAACTTGCCGTGGGCGAAGTCGGCGTCGGCCGAGCCCATGGGCCCGCAGGTGCACAGGAACCACCGCAGCGCGTCTCGCCCGTAGCGTGCGTTGTACGCGCGGATCACGTCCAGGTCCACGAAGTTGCCGAGGCTCTTGCTCATCTTGCGCCCGTCGCGCACGAAGTAGGCGTGGGCGTAGACGGTCCGCGGCAGCGGCTCGCCCAGCGCCATGAGCATGCAGGGCCAGATCACCGCGTGGAACCACAGGATGTCCTTGGCCAGCAGGTGCGCCGCCGGCGGCCAGTAGCCGCGGCGCTTCTCGGTGTCGACCACGCTGAGGTAGTTGAACAGCGCGTCGATCCACACGTAGATGCGGTGCCCGGGGTCATCGGGCATCAGGATGCCCCACGGCTCGCCCTCGGCGGCGCTGACGGCGCGGCTGACGGGCACGTCCTGCAGGTCTTCGCGCAGGCGGCCCAGCACCTCGTTGCGCCGGCTCTCGGGGAGGATGAAGTCGGGGTTCTGGTCGATGTGCTTGAGCAGGCGCTGCTGGTAGGCGCTGAGGCGGAAGAAGTAGTTCTGCTCGGTGCGCTTGACCAGCGGCTTGCCCGAGACGGGGCTGACGTAGCCGGCCTCCTTGGCGACGGTCTCGGTCAGGTACTCCTCCTGCGAGGCGTCCCACCAGCCGGTGTAATCGCCCTTGTACACGTCGCCGTGCGCCTGCAGGCGGCGGATGTACTCGATCACCTTCTCCTTGTGGCGGGCCTGGCTGGTGCGGATGAAGTCGTCGTTGGAGATATTGAGGGCGGCGAAGGCTTCCTGGAACGCCGCGGCGTTTCGGTCGGCCCATTGCAGGGCGGTCATGCCGTGCTCGCGGGCGGTGGAGACAACCTTGTCGGCGTGCTCGTCGGTGCCGGTGAGCAGGAAGACGTCGCGACCGAAGAGCCGCTGGAAGCGGGCCAGCGCGTCGGCGATGGTGGTGGTGAAGCAGTGGCCGATGTGGGGCCGGTCGTTGACGTAGTAGATGGGCGTGGTGATGTACGCGCGTGCCATGGGAGGGGATGATACGGGCGACCGGGGTGCGGCACGTCCGGGTCCGGCCGGTGCTGTACGCTTGCGCCATGGCTTCCCCCTACGACACGTACACCTCGCCGCTGGCGACGCGCAACGCCTCGCCGGGCATGCTGCACCTCTGGTCGGCCCGGCACAAGTTCAACACGTGGCGGAAGATCTGGCTGGCGGTGGCCGAGGCGCAGCACGAAATGGGCCTGCCGGTGACGAGGGATCAGGTGGAGGCGCTGCGCGCCGTCGTCAGCCGGCCGGGCGGCATCACGGATGAGGAGCTGAAAGCCGCGGAGACGTACGAGCGCGAGCTGCGCCACGACGTGATGGCCCACGTGCACGCGCTGGGGGACTCGTGCCCGAAGGCCAGAGGGATCATCCACCTGGGGATGACCAGCCAGGACGTGGTGTGCAACGCCGACGCGATCATCATCGACAGCGCGATCGAGATCGTCGTGACCAAGGCCGCCCGGCTGGTTCTGAGCCTCGGCGACCAGGCGCGGCGGCACCGCGCCCTGCCCGCGCTGGGGTACACGCACTACCAGCCGGCCCAGCCCGTCACCGTCGGACGGCGCTGCGCCGGCTGGGCGTACGAGACGCTCCTGGCGAGTCGAACGATCCAGGACGCGTGGGCGCGCTCGGCCTTCCGCGGGTTCAAGGGCGCGACCGGCACGCAGGCGTCGTTCCTGTCGCTGCTGAACGCCGACGGCGCGGCGGTTGATCGGTTCGAGGCGCTCGCCCTGTCCCGGTTGTACGGGCGAGACTGTTCCGGAATGACCCACGTGCTGACGGGCCAGACCTACCCGCGGGTGACAGACGCTGTGCTGCTCGGCGGCCTGGCGGCCGTCGCGTGCGTGCTGCACAAGATCGCCACCGATATCCGCCTCCTCTGCAACCGCAAGGAGCTCGACGAGCCTTTCGAGGACAAGCAGATCGGCTCCAGCGCCATGCCCTACAAGCGCAACCCCATGCGCTGCGAGCGCATCTGTGGCTTGACGCGCTTCGTCATGAACCTCGTCGGCAACGCCTATGACACCGCCGCGACGCAGTGGCTGGAACGCACGCTCGATGACTCAAGCAATCGGCGGCTCTCGCTGCCGGAAGCGTTCCTCGCCCTTGATGGTGCGCTCGACCTCATGCACAACGTCGCCAGCGGCCTCATCGTGCATGAGGCGATGGTTCGCAAGAACCTCATGGCCGAACTGCCTTTCATGGCAACGGAGAACATCCTGATGGCGTGTGTGAAACTCGGCGGCGACCGGCAGGAGTACCACGAGCACATCCGTCGGCACGCTCAGGCCGCGGGCCTGCGCGTCAAGCAGGAGGGCCTCGACAACGATCTGCTCGACCGCCTGAAGGGCGACCGGGCCTTTTGGGCCAAGGCCCGGGGCGGGCCGCTCAGCGCCGAACTGGACTGGGACGGCGTGATGGACCCGATGAAGTACATCGGCCGCAGCGCCGAGCAGACCGAGCGGTTCGTCCGCGATGTCGTCGAGCCGCTGCGCGACCAGCACCGGCACGGCCTGGCCTCGTTGGACGACGCCGGCCCGCGCGTGTAGCGCCGCTCGAGCGGCCATCCCAATGACTCGTCGTCGCTGGACCCGAGGCGGTTTCCAGCGCCGAAACCGGGTTGATCGCGGGCACAACCCCCAGTTTTGATGACCCGTATTGCGTCGGTTCGCCCCGGCGTGTACACCTGATCCTGCGGGGGATTTCCTGGGAGGACATCTCATGCGCTCGATCCGCTCGCTCGTCGCGGCCTCCTGGTGCGTGCTGGCGCTTCTGGCCACGCGCGCCAACGCCGACCCTGTCGGCACCGCGTTCACCTACCAGGGCGAGTTGCTCCAGGGCGGCTCGCCGGTCACGACGCCGGTGACCCTCGTGTTCCGCCTGTTCGACGCCCCCGCCGGCGGTGCGCAGATCGGAGCGGCGGTGTCGGTGCCGGGCGTCACCCCTGCCGCCAACGGCAGATTCAAGGTCGACCTCGACTTCGGCGCCGTGGCTCTGGGCGACGCCGCCCGCTGGCTGGAGATCCAGGTCGGCGCGACGACGCTCTCCCGTCAGCGACTGGCGGTCGCGCCGTACGCGTTCCGCGCGCAGGTCGCGGCCTCCGCCTCGACCGCGGCGCTCGCGGCGACATCGACCGACGCGGCGGCGCTCGCGGGGCAGCCGGCATCGTTCTACCAGAACGCCGCCAACCTGATCTCGGGCACGCTTCCGGATTCGCGCCTTTCCGCCAACGTCCCGCGGCTGGGCCTCTCCAATGCGTTCTCGGGCGCGCTGAACACGTTCGCGGGAAACGTCTCCATCGGCACCGCGATGTCCGGCGAGCGGCTGAGCGTCGCGGGCGTCGTGCACGCGACAGCCGGCGGCTTCCGTTTCCCCAACGGCTCGCTCCAATTAGTGGCATCGCCGCCGACCACGGTCTTCGTGGTCGGGCCCGAGGCGACCGACCCGTACAGCACGATCCAGGCGGCCGTCGCCGCCGCGCAGGCCTCCGGCCTGCCGGCCACCGTCGCCGTGAAGCCCGGCACGTACGCCGGCAGCGTGACGATCACCACGCCGGGCACGTGGGTCGTGGCGGTGGGCGGTGCGCACAGCGCCAGGCTCAACGGCTGCGTCACGGTGGCGCTCTCGGCGGCGGGGCGGGCTGGCTGGAGCGGCGTGGACATCCGCTGCACGGGGGCCGACGCGTTCCTGGTGAGCGGTTCGGCGCACGCGCTGGTGCGGCTCGACGACGCGGTCGTCACGGCGACGACCGGGCACGCGGTCACGATGGCCTGCTCCGGCACGGCGGGCACCGCCCGCTCGCGCCTGGAGTGCAGCGGCGTCGACGCGCGCTCGCTCACGTCGCTGGAGGCCGTGCTGCTGATGGCCGCCAACGCCGAGGTGGTCTACGCACGGGGGATCCTGGCCAAGCAGGACCCGGACCCGGAACCGAAGCCCCGCCCCGACAACGGCAAGGGCCTCGAGGCCCCGGTGGGGGATTGCAGGCTCGAGGACGTGGAGGTCGATTGCGAAGTCGACGCCTCCGGCTCCGCGAAGGTGCGCCTGACGCGGTGCGACGTCGCCACGGTGGACACGCGCGCCGTGCGCGCCCGCCAGTCCGCCGAGCTCGAAGCCCGGCAGTGCGTCATCTCCAGCGGCACGGCCGAGTGCGCCCGGTGCGATGACAGCGCCACGGTCACGGTCGCTTCGTGCACCCTGCGCACCTCCAGGGCCGAGGCGTGCGTCGTCGCCGGTGCGGCGTCGGTCCGCTACGCAGCGGTGGCGTTCGACGGCGGCGCCCGGCGCATGGCGCTGGCGGCGCAGCCGCTCAACGCCGACGAGCTGCTGCGCGTGACGCGCTACGTGGTCGGGCCGGGCGGGGCGGGCCTTTGGTCGCTGCAGGACGCCATCAACTCCGCCTGCGCCGTCTCGACGCTCTCCGGTGAACCGCAGACGGTCTACGTGATGCCCGGCGTCTACGCCGGACCGATCAACGTGCCGGGCGGGCGCGTCACGCTCGCCGCGGCGGT
>JAEUIX010000145.1 GCA_016794945.1 Phycisphaerae bacterium | reverse complement strand
CCGCTGATGGAGCGTCGGCGGTTGCTCGCGGAGCTGGTGGGGACGGGGCGCGGCGACCTGCGGCTGAGCCCGGAGGTGGCGGCTTCGGACTGGGCCGGTGTCGAGCGGTTGCGCGGCGCAGCGCGGGGGGCGGGGGCCGAGGGGCTGATGCTCAAGCTTCGGACCGGCGGCTATGTGCCGGGACGGCCGGAGCGCGCGGGGTGCGGCTGGTGGAAGTGGCGCGCAGGGCCTCGGACGATCGACGCGGTGCTGATGCGCGTTCGGTCGGTGGCGGGCGGGCCGCCGGTGTGCGTGCTGGGGGTGTGGGACGATGGGGCGGAGTCGGAACTGGTGCCGCTGGTTTCGACCTCGACGGGCCTGAGCGACGAACTGGCAGCGGAACTGAGCGCGAAGGCGGGGGCGATCGAGCCGGCGATGGTGGTCGAGCTTGCGTTCGAGGCGGTTGTGCGGTCGGGCCGGGCCAGGGCCGGGGTGACACTGACGCACCCGCGGATCGTCCGGGTGCGTGCGGACAAGCCGGCGGAGCAGGCCGACCGGTTGGCTGCAGTGGCGGCGCTGGCGGGCCGGTGAGGGCTCGATCCGCGGCGTTGTGCCCAACGACAAGGCCCCCGCCGGGATGGGCGGGGGCCTTGTCAGCAAGCGGAGAGGGGGAGATTCGAACTCCCGATGACGCAAGCGCCATACCGGTTTTCGAGACCGGCCCATTCAGCCGCTCTGGCACCTCTCCGGGGTGTGGCGGTCAGCGGCAATGGTTGGGAGCCTCGGGGCGCGAATCAATGGGCGAGGCAGGGCCGTGCCCGCCGGCGGGTGTGCGGCGGGTGCGCAGTGGTGTGAACTCCGACCGGGGATCGCTACCTTCATGGGCATGCAAACGAGAACGACCGCCGCGGCCGGGTTCATGGCGCTGGTGCTGGTGCTGGGGCTTGCCGTGCCGGGCGCCGGGCCGGCGAGGGCGGTGGCGTGGAACGCGACGCGGGGCGCGGAGGCGGCGCCGCCGCAGCCGCTGGTGCTGACCGAGGGGCTGGCGATCGAGGGGGTGGCGACGGGGGGCCGGTGGGCGGCGTCGGCCGATGCGCTGCTGAGCGCGTGGATCGGGGGTTCGTTCGACCCGGCGACGGTGAAGGCGGGGGACACGATCCGGCTGAGCGACGGAACGGTGCGCACGTGGAAGGAGGCGCGGGCGGCGGGGCAGGGCGTGTTTGCGCCGGCGGAGATGCGCCGGGGGTACCTGCTGGTGCGCATCGAGAGCGAGCGGGCGCGGACGATGCTGCTGGAGGCGGCGGGGCACACGATGGTGTACGTGGACGGTTCGCCGCGCGTCGGCGACCCGTACGGCAACGGCACCGTGCGGCTGCCGGTGGCGTTGCGGCAGGGGGTGAGCACGCTGCTGTTCGCGCCGGCGGGACGCGGGAACGTGACGGCGCGGCTGGTGCCGCTGCCGGAGTTCGGCGGGCCGGCGTACTTCCTGCCGGGGGCCGACACGCTGCCGGACGTGCTGGGCGTGGGGGGCGGGACGGTGCAACTGGCGACGCTGATGATGAACACGTCGGACCGGCCGATCGCGGTAGTGGTCGAGTCGACCGGGCCGGGGCAGGATGCGCCGGTGCGTGGCGAGGCGGTGACGATTCCGCCGATGTCGGTGCGGAAGGTGGCGGTGGCGGCGGCGCCGGGGGTGATGGCCGCGCGGGCGGCGCGGAAGATCGAACTGCGCGCGTTCGCGGTGCCGGCGGGGGGCGAAGTCGCGGCGGCGCCGAGCGACACGGCGACGCTGACGCTGCGGAACCGCGACGAGTTCACCGAGCCGCACAAGCGGACGTTCGTGAGCGGGATCGACGGGAGCGTGCAGTACTACGCGGTGCGGCCGGGGCCGCGGCGGCCGGTGTCGCGGAGCGAGCGGCAGCCGTCTCTGCCGCTGATCGTGTCGCTGCACGGGGCGAGCGTGGAGGCGATCGGGCAGGCCGAGGCGTACGGGCCGAGTGACTTCGCGGACATCGTGTGCCCGACGAACCGGCGGCCGTTCGGGTTCGACTGGGAGGACTGGGGCCGGCTGGACGCGTACGAGGTGATTCGGGACTTTGAGCGCAACGGCTATGCGCCGCCGCAGCCGGAGCGGGTGTACCTGACGGGGCACTCGATGGGCGGGCACGGCACGTGGCAACTGGGAGTGCTGGACCCGGGACGCTGGGCGGGCATCGGGCCGAGCGCGGGTTGGGCGTCGTTCTCGACGTACACGGGCGCGGGTCAGACGGACCCGATGGGTGAGACCTGGGGCCCGATCTTCCGGCGTGCGGGGGCGAGCAGCGACACGCTGGCCCTGATCTCGAACCTGGCGGAGGTGCCGGTGTACATCCTGCACGGGCAGAAGGACGACAACGTGCCGCTGAGCGAAGCGCGGCGCATGGCCGAAGCGCTCAAGGGCTTCCACCGCGACTGGCAGATCTTCGAGCAGCCCGATGCGGGGCACTGGTGGGACCAGGGGCCGTTCGGTCCCGAGCCCGGGGCGGCGTGCGTGGACTGGCCGCCGATGATGGACCTGTTCCGCCGGAGGCGGAACGAGCCGCCGGCGACGGTGAGTTTCGCGACGGTCAA
>JAEUIX010000111.1 GCA_016794945.1 Phycisphaerae bacterium | reverse complement strand
GCGCCGTGCCGTGCCGGGAGCCACTTCACTGGACGCGGCGGCGGGAAGCCAGTACCGCCGCATCAGTTCGCCCATGGGCGAGCCGGGACCGACGCGAGTCAGGACGTCCTGTTGTGCGGCTGAGAGAATGGTCGTCTCCTCTTCGGCGTGCCGGTCGAGCCCGACTCAGGTTGCCTGCCTGTCGAGCACGAGCCGGCGCAGCCGCGAATCGTTTACGCCGACAGGGTACCTGGCGCGCCGGGTGCGGGCCGAATCGTCGGTCACCGGTCGGTCGCACTCGGGCCGCAGCAGGTCGCCGAAATCCGTGCGGCAGACGGTGACGTAGGCGTACATCATGAGGTACCGGGGGATCACCGCGTCCCTGCTGCCGTAGTGGAAGCAGGCGCTGCTGTCGACGAACAGCACCGAGCCGGCCGGGCAGGCGAACTCGAACAGGGCGGAGCGGTCGACGGCGGAGTACACCATGTCATCGGTCAGCCGGTAGGGCACGCCGCGGGCGCCGTAGCGGAGCTTCTCGGTGACGGTGCGCGACGCCGAGGCGGGCAGGATGCTGAACGGGCCGCTCTGTTTCGTCACGTCGCGGAGGGCGACGATCACGTAGACCATGGGGTCGTCGTGATAATCGCGATGGAAGAGCTGGCTCTCGGCATACCCGCTCTGATCGGGCGGCGCCAGCCGGGCGTCGCTCTCGGCCAGGCGCACGCCCAGCGGCTTGGAGACCGACAGCGTCGGCACCGTTCTCATGTAGCGCATGACCGGGGCGAGCACGGCGTTGGAGGTGGCGAAGTCGAGAATCGACGGGTAGCGCGCGACGTGCTCGTCCGTCAGGATCTGCTGGAAGAACGAGCGTTCGCCTCCCCCGCGGAAGACGCCGCCGCGCTCCCGGATGATCTCCTGGGCATCGGCGATCAGACGTTCAAGGTGCGGCAGCGACCTGCTGTGATCCACCGCCCAGCCGTCGCGCAGCTCGATCGCCGGGTCGCCGACAGGCCCGTTCTCGGCCAGCAGCCGTTCGACGTGATCGTCGTACAGCTCGCGCCGCATGCGCCACGCGGCGGCGTTGCGGACCTTGCTCATCGACTTGGCCAGCCGCATCGTCCGGCGGATCCCCAGGAGCTTGTTGTGACCCTTCTCCAGCCTTGACGCCGCCGATCGCGTCAGTCTGTTGTTCCAGAGGGTTCCGAGCATGCGCCGACTCCTGCCCCGGTGCGCTCGCGAGCCTACCGCGCCGCGAGCAATCTCACAACCGCGTCCCACGCCCCCTCGGGCCCGTACGCGCCAGGCCCGAGTTCCAGCAGCCACGATGGGACGGTATCGGCCAGCGCCGTGACGTCGGTCGGGTTCGGACCTCGCGCAACCGGGCTGAACAGCCCGTTGGACGCCGGCTCGATCGCGCAGCGGCTCAGCAGGTCCAAGGCATCCTGCGCGCCCAGCGGCTGCAGGCGGAAAGACCGCGTGTCGGCACAGACTCGTGGGAACACCAGCGCGGCCGGACGCGCAGCGGTCATTCGCCCTGCCCTGGTCCACTCGGTGAACTGTGCCGGGCTCATCGATGGGGGCTCGCGGTCGGTGGGCTCACGCAGCGGACACTCGGCGCGGCATTCCGCCAGAGTCAGGTAATAGCGGTGGGCGTTTCCCGAATCGGCCCCCCGAAGCCCGGGCACGCGCGCCGAGGTGTCCGGGCGAATTCGGACGATCGTCGGGCAGCCGTGGATCCTCGGGCCATCGGCGCCCGCGCGCGCCAGTACGCGATCGTTCGCAACCAAGCCGGCGCCGCCGACCAACGCACGCATGAGCAGGGTCGTCTTGCCGCTGCCCTTGCCGCCCAGGAAGACCGCCGCGGAGTTTCCGACTGCCGCGGCCGAAGCGTGCAGCATCGCCCAGCCTTCCTCCGCCGCGTGCGTGCACAGGATCTCGCGGACCAGCCGCATGACCAGCGAGCGGGGACGGGCCGCATCGCGTTCGATGGTCACGACGACCTGGCGTTGTGCGGTGCGGACCGACAATCGGGTGGGGCTCCGGGCGTCGGCCAGCACGACCGCGCCATCCGTTCGCCACGCGGCGAGTCGCTCGGCCCCTTGGTCGCGGGAGAACACGTCGATGTCGCCGAGCGGTTCGCCGTGCGACCGGGCCGCGGCTTCGGCGGAGCATCGCACTTCGATGGTCCAGCATTCCCGTGCGAGCGGTTCGGGCGCGAACCAGGGCAGCAGGAACTCGTCCAGCCATGGCGGGATGCCGGGCGCTTCGGAGCGCACTTCCACCCGCACGCCGCCCCAGCCGTACTGCCCGGCCGCATCGGTCACCGCAGCGACTCCAGCAGGCGCTCAGCGCGCGTGGCGGCGCCGGCCGGATCGGCGTCGATGCGGATCCGCGCCGAACTCGCGATGACCGAGGCACGCCAGAACGCGTTGGGCCGCTCGAACCATGGGGCGCGTTCGGAGTGGTTGTAGCCGCGAAGGAACGCCTCGCGCTGCCGGGCCGTCATCGGCCATCGCCACCAGACCCGGGCGGCGTCCTCCTCGATGGCGCCGACCGAGAGCAGCGCGTTGTCCACGACCCAGAGCCGATCCTCGGCGTCGCGCACGATGTTCTCGGGGCAAAGGTCGCGGTGCACGAGGCCGATGGTCAGCGTCTCGGGGCGATCCGCCATCGCCCGCGACAGAGACGCCGCTTCGTCGCCCGCGTCGATCAAGCCCGCCCCGCGCAACTGGCTCAGATTGTCGCGCAGGCGCTCTGCCCAACCCTCGGGCGTGCGCGCAGCGGCGCCCGCGGGCGATGGTGCTTCGTGCACTTCCCGCAGCAGGATTCCGCAGTGCTCGATCTCGGTGGGGTCGGGAGGCGCCTGGCTCAGGGTTCGCCCGTGGATCCAGCCTTCGATGCTGGCGTCGTCGCGCCGGGCGATCACGGGGGGCATCCAGGGCGGGTTGAACGCCGAGCGCGCGGCCCGCGCCGCCTCGTCGGCCGAGCCATGACCGAACCGGCGAACCTTGTACGTCGCGCCGGAGGAAGTCTCGATCTTCAGTGTTGCCCGAACGCTCCCGGGCCGGTGGTACTGGAGCAGGTCGGTGATCCGCTCCACAGGTCCGCACACCGACTCGACCCACGCCAGCAGGCCCGCGGGCAGGTCACGGCGCGGGGTTTCGGCCTGCAACGTCGGGCGCATCGGAAACTCGCACGGCACGGCCCGATCGGCCGGTCACCACTCCGGCCCGCCGGTGTACCGGCCGTACACGTCGGCCATCGCCTGGACCATCTCGCCGAGCGTCGCGTTGCACAGCGCGGCGTCCACGAGCGCGGGCATGACGTTCGTCGGGTCGAGTTGTGCCCCGGGCTGGTCGTGCTTGAGCGTGATCGGCTTGCCCTGGCAGGCGGCGCGGATGTTGTCCAGCGACCGGCGCACCAGCCCGGCGTCGCGACGGGCCTTGAACTTCGCCAGCCGGTCGCACTGTTCGACCTCCACCGAGTGGGGGATCTGCAGGATCTCGATGGGGCGCTTCTCGTCGGGGTCGGCGTAGGCGTTGACGCCGACGGTGATTCGGTCGCCCGCTTCGGCCTCTTCGCTGTAGCGGTACGACGCCTCGGCGATCTGGCGGCGGAAGTAGCCCTTGTTGATGCCGTTGACGACGCCGCGCCCGTAGCCGGCCTTGGGGGCATAGACGCCCGCGGCGCGGGTCTGGTCGGCGGACTGGCCGCGGTAGGCGCCCATGGCGTCGATGTCGGCGATGAAGTCCAGGGCGCCGGACTCGACGGTGTCGGTGAGGTGCTCGATGAACCAGGCGCCGCCGAGCGGGTCGGCGACACGCGTGACGCCCGTTTCGTGGGCCAGGATCTGCTGCGTGCGCAGTGCGACGGTCACGGCCTGCTCGGTGGGCAGGCCGAGCGTCTCGTCCATGCTGTCGGTGTGCAGGCTCTGGCATCCGCCGAGCACCGCGGCCATCGCCTGGTAGGCGACGCGGACGATG
>JAEUIX010000101.1 GCA_016794945.1 Phycisphaerae bacterium | reverse complement strand
CTCTGCATCCCTCTCTCTCGTGTGGCCTACCGGCGGGGGAGGGAAGGAAGGAGTGTCGTGTCGCATTACCGCCAGCCCGGCACAGTGATTCGGAAGCGGAGATCCGCCGTCGATCCTGCGCGAGTGCTCGCCCGTCTCCTGTCGTTCATCCGTTCGTCCATCCGTGCTCACCCGGTCGGGACCGCCCCGGCCGGACTCTGTCTCGTCGTTCAGCTCTGCGCCCGACGCTGGTGCCGCAGCGGCGACAGCCCGCCCAGGTTCACCCGGGGCGACCGCCGCACACGCGTTTTCACCGCACGCTCCTGCGCAGGATCCGTCTTGGCCTCCACCTGCACCGCCGCGGGAATCGCCCCCGGCGCCACCGCCCGCACCGCCGCCTCGATCTGCTCGGCCGTCGCGCTGTCGGGCAGATAGGCCGAAGCCCCCGCCGCCAGCACCGCCGCCTCCACCGCCTCGCTGTGCGGCTGCGCCACCGCCAGGATCGCCGGCGGCGTGAACATCTGACGCACCCGCGCGATCAGCCCCGTCGCCGGCTCGGCCGGGCTCGGAACTTGCAGCAGCATGGCGGTCGGATGAGCAAGCATGATTCGCTTCGCCAGGCCTTTCTCCGTACGGCCGTCCAGGATCTCCCACCGGTGCTTCAGCGCGCTCCGCGCCACACCCGCGTGAACCTGTTCGTCGTACACAACCACCACCACGGTTGGGTGCGTTCGGACGGACATCATGTCCTCTCTCTCTTCCGGCTTACGCCGGCTCCGCGTTACCTAATGCGAACGCCGTGCCATCGCCGCCGGACGAGACAATCCCCGTTTCCGCGTTGCAATCGCCGCCGCCTCCGCCGCCGCGTCGGTGCCGTTTCGCGACACACCCGACGCCGAGTCGAGCCGAACGTTCGGAGCCGCCGGGCCCCTGCGAGCGCCTGTGCCAGTGCGGCACATGTGCCATTTGGGATCCGCGCCCGCGCCGAGCCAAAAACACAAACGCCCGCTCGTCGCGGGCGCGTCGCGGTCAGCTCCGATTCGATCACCCCCGGCGACTCAGCCGTTCGGGTCCGCAAGGTGCTTCAGCCCGTACCGCCGGACCTTCCGGTACAGCCGGCGGCGGTCGATGCTCAGCAGGTCCGCGGCCTTGGACTGGTTCCCGCTCGTCGCCCGAAGCGCCCGTTCGATCAGGCCCTTCTCCGCCGATTCCAGCGTGATGATCGGTCCCGTCGCCGGGTCCGAACCCACCGCCACACCGCCCCGCACACGTTCCGGAAGCTCCAGCACCCCGATCGTCTCCCCGCTCGTCATCACCACCGCGTGCTCGATCGCGTTGGCCAATTCCCGAACGTTGCCCGGCCAGCCATAGGCCTCCAGCACCTGCCGCGCCTCCGGCGAAAGCCGCTTGACAGGCTCTTCATACAGCGCGGCCAGCCGCTCCAGGAAGTGATCCGCAAGCGCCGACACATCCGACAGCCGCTCGGACAGCGATGGGACCACCATCCGCACCACGTCCAGCCGGAAATAGAGGTCCTCGCGGAACTCCCCCCGGGCGACCATCGCCTTGAGATCCCGGTGCGTCGCGGCCACCAGCCGCACATCCACCGGGATCGGCTTGACCCCGCCCAGCGGCACCACCACCCGCTCCTGGATCACCCGCAGCAGCTTCGCCTGCGTCTTGATGTCCATTTCCCCGATCTCGTCGAGGAAAAGCGTCCCCCGATCCGCCGCGCGGATGAAGCCCAGCGTGTTCTGTTCTGCCCCCGTGAACGCCCCTTTGACGTGCCCGAACAGCTGCGATTCCAGCAGCGTGTCCCGAAGTCCGGTGCAGTCCACCGCGATGAACGGGCCGCCCGCCCGCCGGCTCGAATCGTGGACCGTGCGCGCCACCAGCTCTTTGCCCGAGCCGCTGGCACCTTGAATCAGAACCGTACAGTCCTTCGGCGCCACCACCCCAATCAGGCGGCGTACCCGCTGCATCGCCGCGCTCTGACCAATGAGCGGCCGCCCGGCGGTCCCCGTCGACCGCTCACCGATGCTGCTGACCCCGACCTGCGCCTCCATGTGGACAGTCCCCATCTCGCAATCAGTCCGAACATGCCAGGTCCCCTGAACCGGCCGGGAAGAACGCAACCCCGACCGCACCCCACGCCTCCTGCGGTGGGTGCTGGCAACTGCCTCACACCAAGATGAAAGGGAATCCCTCTCCCTCACCTTGGTATGGGGGGAAGATACCGCGAGTCTCAGATTGCCGCAAGCCTTCGCCCGAGAAGAGGTGAAAATCGAGGGGAATACCCAGTTTCTTATTGCCTCCTGCACATTCTTGAGTTTTCCGGTCCTTCCCCGCTTTCCCACTCCACCAAACTTCCACACGTTGCGACACCCCTCTGGCCGCATGCAATGCCAGCGCCCGCCGCGCGTTCTGCGCGCCTCCTGCCCGGAGCGGTCTCGATGCTCGTGCGGAACCTCGTTGCGGTGATGTTCGCGTTGGCGTGCTGTGCGGCGCCGGCCGGCGCTCGCGCGCCGGACCCGTGCGTTTCGGCCGTGGGCGGCAGCGCCCGCGTGGTGGACGTCTCCATACCGCAGCGTGGCGGCGGTTCGCTCGCCGCCCGCCTCTACGCCCCGGACCCGTCGCTGCAGATCGCGCCGTGCCCGTGCATCGCCATGCTCCCGGGCGGCGGAGCCGGCATCTCCAGCGTCGAGTGGGCAGCCCTCCGCCTCGCCCGCGAGGGGTACGTCGTCATCATCGCCCAGCCGGCCAGCGGCGGCAGCGCCGGTTCCTACGACACCGCCGTTCGCTCGGCCGTCGACTACCTGGCATCACCCGCGAACCCGTTGCGAGCCTCGGGCGACGTCGCCCGCGTCGGCGCCTCGGGCTGGTCGCTCGGCGCCCGCGCGCTGTCGCGCACCCAGGAAGATGATGTGCGCCTGTCCGCGATCGTCGCCTGGGACAACCTGGCCATCAGCGAAAGCGGCGACGCCGGCAGCCCCGCGTGCACCAACCTGCCCGGTGTCATCCGCGTGCCGCGCGTCCCGGCCATGGGCCAGGCCTCCGACGGATGTGCCAACGGGCCGGAATCCAAGAAGACGGCGTTCAACGCGTGGCGCACCGCCGGCGTGCCGGCGTTCCAGGTCGTCTTCGCGGGCAGCAACCACTTCTGGTGGAGCGGCAGCAACACCGATGCGCAGGCCTCGATCGCCCATTTCTACACCCTCGCCTGGTTCGACCGATGGCTCAAGCACGACCCGACCGCCCTCGACCGGTTGCTCTCCGGTGCGCCGGCCGGCGTCCCGGCCGCCACGCTGCTGTCGTCGCAGTTCCGCTCCGGCGCGTTCCTCGACGGGGTCAACTGCGACGACCTCCGTGCCCGCTGCCGCTGCTCACCCGCCGACGTCGCCACCGAGGGCGCGCCCGACCCCCTGGCCGCCGGACCCGACGGCTTCCTCACCGGCGCCGACTTCGACGCGTTCATCCAGGCCTTCTTCAGCGCCGCTCGCCGCCCCGGCCCGGGGGCCGGGTTCATCGCCGATATCGCCGGCCCGGTCGGTCAGCCCGGCGCCGACGGATTCGTCACCGGCGCCGATCTCGACCGTTTCTTCGCCGAGTTCTTCGCCGGATGCCCCTGACCGGCGCTCCCCCTTTGCCGAATGCGGGCGACAGGAATTGAACCTGCACGGCCTCGCGGCCACGGGAACCTAAATCCCGCGCGTCTGCCAGTTCCGCCACGCCCGCAAGCGCCTCCATCGTACCTCCTGGTCCTCACGGGCCCCCTCCGCGGGCGGATTACAATCCGCCGCTCGTCCCGCCTCCTCCCGGGGGTTCCACTTGCGCGCCGGCCGGGTGTTCCCCGACGCGCCGGAGTCTCGACCCAATGGGCGCTCGTGAACGTCTCGCCGTCGGCGTTGCACCCGTCTTCATCCGCGTCGCGCTGGGCCTGACCTTCGTCTGGGCAGGCGCGGTCAAACTCTTCAGCGACACCCAATACCAGGGCGACCAGGCCGCCGCGCTGGCCAACATGGGCGTCGCCATCGCCCCTTCCCGGCCCGCCGGGCCGGCCACTCCGCCAGCGCCAGTCAACCCCTCCGCCGTCCCCTCGGGCGCATCGTCCGCACCCGGCACGCCGGCCGCCCCGCCGGTCATGCAGCCTCCCGCCCAGCCCATCCCCATGGGCGAGCCGACCGCTCCCCGCCCCGGCCCCAAGGGCGGGCTCGACCCGCTGGCCGCGACCCTGTTCGTTCAGCCAGCCGGCGGTGCCCAGCCGCCGGCCGTCCCCGCCGCCCCGCCCAAGTTCACCGGGGCGGATTTCCCCGCACCCGTGTCGCTCCGCCGGGTCTACCAGTTGGCGCTGGGCATCAGCGCCGCATCCAA
>JAEUIX010000092.1 GCA_016794945.1 Phycisphaerae bacterium | reverse complement strand
CCGAAACGAAACGCGGCCCCCGGGATGGTCCGGGGGCCGCGCGGTTGTTGCACAAGGATCGGTCGCGCCGGGCGTGCCCCGCCCGGGATCGCGGTCACTTGCCCTGGGGCTTGGGGGCGTCGTCCTTCTTCTCGGGCTGCTTGGACTTCTCGGCGAGCTTGACGATGTCCTCGGGCGCCTTGAACTTGTCGGCGGGGATATCGGTGTTGTGCTCGATCTTCTCGGTGGTCAGCGTCTGGGTGATCCCCATCACCTTGACCACCGTGCTGTGGGGCAGCAGCAGGTCGCCGACCTTCTTGTAGTCGCCGACCATCGACTCGGCCTCGAGCTCGCCCATCTGGCTCTGCATCTTCATGGACATCTTGACCATCAGGCCGGTGGCCTTGTCGAACCACTGGTGGATCGTGTCCTTCTCCGGCGTGGTCAGCGCGATCTTCCAGCAGGCCTTGCCGTCCACCGTGTCCTCGCCGACCGTCTCGGCCCGGGTGTACAGCTTGTCCCACATGATCTCGCTGTTCAGCGTCGCCTGACGCATGAACGTGGCCTTCTCGCTGCCCTCGAGCAGACGCGGGCCGCTCATCGGGCTCTTCTCCCACGCCAGCGTGCCGTCGGTCCCCTGCTCGACCGCGCCCAGGCCCTCGATCTCGGTCTGCACCAGCATCTTCGTCGGCGTCGCCTGGAGGATCGTCAGCGTCGCCGTCATGCCCATCGGGTCCATCTTCATCTTGGCCTTGACGCTGCGGCTCTTGATCTTCTCGTACGCCGCCTTGCCGCCGGTCTTCTCGATGTACGTGTTCAGGATGTCGGCCGCCTTGGGCAGGTTCGCCGCGGGCGCCGCCGGCTTCTCCGCCGGCTTGTCGGCCGGTTTGTCCGCCGGCTGGGCCAGCCCGGCGCCGGCCAGGGTCGCCACCGCCGCCGCGCTCATCATCCACCGCCGCCACGTGTTCGCTGCCATCGATCGCTCCTGAGTGAGAAGGGAATTCGGTCCGTCGATTCACCGCCCGCCGCGCGGCGGGCCGTCTATCCGTACGCCTCCCGCGTTCCGTGGCGGGCCGGGCGATTATTGCTGGGTTCGGACGGCGGCCCCTTTCGGACGCGGCGCCCGGGGCCCGCGATCAGGGGCTGCCCGCGGGGGTCGGCCGCGCCCCGCCGCCCGGGGCTGACGCGATCCAGGCCACGGCCGCGGCCAGCACCGGGTCCTGCCCGGCCAGCAGGGCGGCCCGGCTGAGGCCCGAGGGCTCATCGGGAGTGACGCCGGAGGCCTCCAGGGGTTTGCCTCCCGCGCTGATGTAGTTGGCAAAGGCATACTGAAAGCGGTCGCCGTTGGGCAACGGGACGATCATCGACGGTAGCGCCATGCCCGGGGTGGTCACGCCGAAGATCCGGGCGCGCCCGATGTCCTTCAGCCCGCCGGCAAGGATCTCCGACGTGCTGGCCGAGCACTCGTCCACCAGCACCGCCAGCGGACCGGTGTACGGCTCCAACCGTGGGTTGAGCACGAACTTCAGCCGGCCCGCCCGCGTGATCATCTCGCCCAGGCGCAGGTTGGGCTGTTCGACGAACCACCCGCCCATGCCCATGGCCATCGCCCCCACGCCGCCCGGGTTGCCGCGCAGGTCGATCACCAGCCCGCGAGCCCCGCCGTCGCGGAACCGCTCGACGGCCTTGCCGAACGCGTCCATCACGCGGGCGGGGTCGAGGAAGATGTTGAGGCTGATGTAGCCGACGCGTCCGTCCAGCCAGCGGTCGTCCAGGCGAACGTGCGTCTCCGGCAGGTTCATCATCTTCGAGGCGTTGCCGCGGGGCGTGCCGCTCGGCACGGCGACGTCGAACTCGCGGCCGGCGCCGTCCTCGAAGGTGGCCCAGACGCTGCCGCCCGCGTCGGTCGCCAGGCGAGACTCCAGGGCCATGGCCTGCATCGTCGGGAGCGTGCGCGGCTCGGGCGCCGCTTTGGCCAGGCGCTCCAGCACGGGCGCGACCTCGCGACCGCCGATGCGCACCAGCCGCCAGCCCGGCCGCACCCCGGCGTGGTGCGCCAGGCTCCGGGGGTCCACCGCCGCGACGATCGGCTGGCCGTCGATCATCCGCACGCGGACGCCCGTCTCGCCTTCTCCCGGGCGCGGCACGGCGCTGCCGGCGGCCCACGCACCGGCAGTCGGCACGCCGGCCTGCGAGCCCGGTGCGCCCGCGTGCTGCGCACCGTCGCCGATCGGCGCTGCGCGCCGCGCCGGCGCCGCCTCGGGCGCTTCGTACGCGTCGGCGGGCAGCACCGCGAAGTGCGACTGGCCCAGGCGCGCCAGCAGCTCGCGCATCGCGTCGCGGGCCTGCTCCCGATCACGGGCCGATTCGACCCGCGGCCGCAGTTCGGCACGCGCTTTCTCCCAATCCACCCCGTTGAGCGCCGGGTCGTAGTGCTGGTCGCGGACCGTGGTCCACACCTGGTCGAACGACGCAAGGTCCTTGGCCCGCTCGGCGGCGTCGCGTTCCGCCGCGGGAGCCGGCGTCGGACCGGCCGGCGCGGCCGCGCGGTCCGAAACGCACCCGGCCAGCATCGCGGCGGACAGCGCCGCGGCGCGGGCGCTCGACTGGATCAACGCACGTCGGGATGGGGGCATGCAACGCTCCGTGGCCGGGAATCTGGCCGCGTTGATCGTAGAGATGCGCCCGGCGGCGCGGCCCGTCGGGCCGAGGGCGGGCCCAACACCGCTGGACTTCAAACGCGCGTTTGATACGATCCCACGGGGAACCGTCGATGGCCAAGCACACCAGCGAACCTGCGCAGCCCGGCCGCCGGCGCTCGGTCAAG
This sequence comes from Phycisphaerae bacterium, assembly GCA_016794945.1. The sequence goes on along the minus strand of JAEUIX010000092.1, from coordinate 7,640 downwards.
GGGCCCGAGACGCGGATGCGGCTGCTCGTCGCCGCGGGGGAGGAATTCGCCGATCGCGGCTTCCGCGACGCGACCATCCGCGACATCTGCCGGCGTGCCCGGGCGAACATCGCCGCCGTGAACTACCACTTCGGCGACAAGGCGAACCTGTACAAGGAGGCGCTGCAGTACGCGGCGCTGGACTCGGCGCAGCGCTACCCGGTGCCGACGGTCGAGGACGAAGCGCCGGCGCGCGAGCAGCTGCGCCGGTTCGTGGCGATGTACCTGGAGCGCATGCTGGACGAGGAGCGCCCGCCCTGGCAGGGCAAGCTGATGTTCCGGGAGCTGATCGAGCCCAGCGGCCTGATGGACGGCCTGGCCGACAAGTACCTCAGGCCGCAGTTCGAGCGGCTCGAGCGCGTCATCCGGCGCGTGGTGGGGCCGGGGCCCGACGCGGTTTCGGTGCGTCGCGCGGCGTACGCGGTGGTCGCCCAGTGCCAGTTCTACAAGCACGCTCGGGTCGCCATCGCCGGGCTGCAGCCGGCCGTGGCGCTGGACGCGACGGGCCGGCGGGTGCTGGCGGACGCGATCACGGACTTCTCCATGGCCGGCCTGGCGTCGCTCCGCGGTGCCGCACCCGGGGCGGGGGAGGGCACGTGACCTTCGTCGCGCTGCGGATGCTCACGGGCGACCGCGCCAAGTTCCTTGGCATTCTGTTCGGGATCACCTTCGCGAGCCTGCTGATCACGCAGCAGGTGTCGATCTTCATCGGGCTGATGACCCGCACCTTCGGGTTCGTCACCGACACCGCCCAGCCGGACATCTGGGTGATGGACCCCAAGGTGCAGTTCATCGACGACATCAAGCCCATGCAGGACACGCAGCTGCTCCGGGTGCGGGGCGTGGCGGGGGTGCAGTGGGCGATGCCGCTGTACAAGGGGCTGATCCAGGCGCGGATGGAGAACGGCACGTTCCAGAACTGCAACGTGATCGGCATCGACGACGCGACGCTCATCGGCGGGCCGGCGCAGATGGTGCGGGGCCGGCTGGAGGACCTGCGCGAGTCCGATTCGGTGATCGTCGACATCGTCGGCGCGAAGTCGCGCCTGGCCAAGCCCGCGCCCGGCGCCCCGCGCGACGAGGAGGGCAACATCCCGCCGGAGTGGCCCCGCGTTCCGCTGGAGATCGGCGACACGCTGGAACTAAACGACCGCAGGGCGGTTGTGGTCGGCTTCTGCGAGGTGTCGCGAACGTTCCAGAGCCAGCCGGTGATCTACACGACCTACGGGCGCGCGACGCAGTACGCCCCGCGCCAGCGCAAGCTGCTGTCGTTCGTGCTCGTCAAGGCCGAGCCGGGGCGCGACGTGAAGGAACTCTGCCGGAAGATCACCGAGCAGACGGGCCTGGCGGCCTACACGGGGTGGGAATTCAGCACCAAGACGTACATGTACTTCATGAAGTACACCGGCATCCCGATCAATTTCGGCATCGCGGTGGCCCTGGGCTTCCTGGTCGGCACGGCGATCGCCGGGCAGACGTTCTACAACTTCACGCTCGACAACCTGCGGCACTTCGGGGCGCTCAAGGCGATGGGCGCCGGCAACGGCCGCCTGCTCGGCATGATCGTGCTGCAATCGCTGGTGGTGGGGGCCCTGGGCTACGGCCTGGGCGTCGGGGCCGCGACGCTCTTCGGGGTCACCGCGGCCAGGAACAGCGAGCTGGCGTTCCGCCTGCTGCCGCACGCGCTCGTCGGCACCGGCGTGGCGGTGCTGCTGATCTGCGTTCTGGCGTCGCTGCTGTCGATCGTGAAGGTCATCCGGCTCGAGCCGGCGATCGTGTTCAAGTCCTAGCCAATGGCCCCGGGGAATGGCCCCCGGGAAACTCCTCCCCCGGTGCGCGGGGGCCCGGCATCTGAACGCGGCGCGAAGAACCGGTGCCGGCGGCCCCCGCGGCTGGACGTCGCCGATGAACGTCGTATACTCAGTGAACACTGTTCATTGAATGAACGGTGTTCGGAGACCAGCCCCGTGACCAGCAGCAGCCGGCGCGCCCGCGAGAAAGCCGCCGTCCACGAGCGCATCCTCGACGCCGCCCGGGCCATGTTCGCCCGCGACGGGATCGAGGCCGTCTCGATGCGCAAGATCGCGGCGGCCATCGACTACACCCCCGCGGCCCTCTACGTCCACTTCAAGGACAAGGAGGCCCTCATCCGCGCGCTCTGCCGGCACGACTTCCGCGCGCTCCAGCTCGAGCAGCAGAAGGTCGCCGCCGCCGTCGCGGACCCCGTCGAGCGCATCCGCCGCATCGGCCTGGCGATCTGCCGCTTCGCCGGCGCGCACCCCAACCACTACCGGTTCATGTTCATGACGCCCAAGTCCGACGTGGAGCCCGCGCCGGAGGACCTGGCCCGCGCCGGCGACCCCGACGAGGACGGCTACGCCTTCTTCGTCGAGCTCTGCCGCCAGGCGATCGGCGCCGGGCGCATCCGCCCCGATCTGCGCGACGCCCACCTCGTCGCCCAGACCTTCTGGGCCGCCATCCACGGCGCCATCGCCCTGCACATCACCTTCGCCGACGACCCGTGGGTGCACCTGCGGCCGCTGGCGACCCGCGCCCGGGTCATCGTCGATTGCACGGTCGAGGGCCTGACCCGGGGCGCCGCTTCCCCCGCGCCGGCCGGGCGCACCCCCGGGAGGGCCCGCGCATGATGTCCGTGGCGCTCAAGATGCTCGTGGGCGACCGGCTGAAGTACCTCGGGCTCGTCGCGGGCATCGCCTTCGCCGCGCTGCTGATCACCCAGCAGGCCTCGATCCTCATCGGCCTGGCGCACCAGACCGGCTCGTTCATCCGCGACACGGCCGTCGCCGACCTGTGGGTGATGGACCCGCAGGTCCGCTTCAGCCAGGACGCCCTGCCGATCCGCGACACCACGCTCGAGCGCGTGCGCGGGGTCGACGGCGTGCAGTGGGCCGTGCCCATGTACCAGGGCTTCCTCAAGGCCCGCCTTCCCGACGGCACGCGGGTGACCACCATCCTCGTCGGCGTCGACGACGCCACGCTCCTGGGCGGCCCGCCGCGGATCGTCCGGGGAACGCTGGCCGACCTCCGGGGCGACAACGCGGTGTTCATCGACGAGTCGGCGCTGGACACCAAGTGGATGCAGAAGCGTTCGGGCGGGCGCGGGCTGCGCATCGGCGACCGCATCACCATCAACGACAAGGACGCGGTGATCGCCGGGACCTACAGCGCCAGCCAGTCGTTCTTCTGGGAGCCGATCACCTACCCCACCTACACCCGCGCACTGCGCTACGCCCCGCCGGAGCGCAACCTCATGGTCTTCACGCTGGTCAAGGTGGCCCCGGGGCAGGACGTCGCCGACGTCGCCGCGCGCATCGCCCGCACCACCGGCCTCGACGCACTGACCGGCGAGCAGTTCATCGCCCGCACCGCCGACTACATCCTCAAGGAGACCGGCATCCTGGTGAACTTCGGCCTGGCCGTGGGCCTGGGCTTCGTCATCGGCACGCTCATCGCCGGGCAGATGCTCTACAACTTCACGCTCGACAACCTCCGCCACTACGGCGCGCTCAAGGCCATGGGCGCCGGCAACTGGCTGCTGGTGCGCATGACCATGCTCCAGGTGCTCACCGTCGGGGCGCTGGGGCTGGGCATCGGCGTCGGGGCCGCCACCTACCTGGGGCGCATCGTCGGCGATGCGGGCCTGGCCTTCCGCATGCCCTGGCAGGTGCTCGCCGGCGCAGCCGTCGCCATCCTGGTCATCTGCACCCTGGCAGGACTGCTCTCGATCGTCCGTGTCCTGCGCCTCGAACCCGCCGTCGTGTTCAAGGCGTAGATTCCCACTTCCCGCCCCGGCCCCCCGCACGCCCACCCGGTTCCCCGCCCCGATGTCCACCGCCGCTGCTCAACCCGCCCCGTCCGCCATGCCCCCCGCCGGCGCCCCGGTCGCCATCCGCTGCCGCGGCGTCACCAAGCACTACGGCTCGGGCGACGCCAGGGTCGTCGCGCTCCGCGGCATCGACCTCGACGTCGCCTGCGGCGAACTCATGATGCTCGTCGGGCCGTCCGGCTGCGGCAAGACCACGCTCATCTCCGTCATCGCCGGCATCCTCGACCGCGACAGCGGCGAGTGCACCGTCTTTGACGACGATTTCGCCGCCATGTCTCCCCGGGCGCGCACCCGCTACCGCGGCGTCAACATCGGCTTCGTCTTCCAGGCGTTCAACCTCATCCCCACGCTCACCGCCGCCGAGAACGTCGCCGTGCCGCTGATGATCCTGGGCGAGGGCCGCGCCGCCGCGGTCGCCAAGGGGCGCGACATGCTCGCCCGTGTTGGCCTGGGCGACCGGGCCCGCAGCCTGCCGTCGCAGCTCTCCGGCGGCCAGCAGCAGCGCGTGGCGATCGCCCGGGCGCTGATCCACGGCCCGCGACTGATCGTCTGCGACGAGCCGACCAGCGCGCTCGACCACGACACGGGGCACGTGATCATGCGCATGCTCAAGAACGTCGCGCTGCAGCAGGACCGCGCGCTGGTCATCGTCACCCACGACGCACGCATCTTCGGCTTCGCCGACCGCATCGCGCGCCTCGACGATGGACGCGTCGTCCGCGTCGATCGGCCCGGCGCCGGCCCCGGCGAGGGTGCCGCCTGACACACCGCCCCGCGATCCCCGACACGGAGGACCCCATGTTCCGAACCCTCATCATCCCGTTGCTGGCCGTCGCAGGACTGGGCTTCGCCATCTACACGGTGCAGTCGGAGAACCAGCCGCGTCCCGTCGCGGCCCCGGTGGCCGAACCGGCCCGCTCGCCCTTCGGGTCGCAGGTTGCCGGATCGGGCATCATCGAATCGGCCAACCAGAACACCGCCATCGGCACGCACCTGCCGGGCATCGTGGCCGAGGTGCTGGTGCAGCCGGGCTCGACCGTCCGCCGGGGCGACCCGCTGCTGCGCATCGACGACCGGCAGTACCGGGCCGAGCTGGCGGTGCGCCAGGCGGCGCTCAACGAGGCCGCCGCCAACCTCGCCCGCCTGGAGCAATTACCCCGCCCGGAGGACGTGGCCCCCGTGCAGGCGCGGGCCGACGAGGCGGCGGCGCTGCTCGACGACCTGCGCACACAGTACGACAAGATGCGCGCCGTGACCGACCAGCGGGCCGTGGTGCAGGAGGAGCTCGACCGCCGGCGTGTCGCGGTGCTGACGAGCGAGGCGCGCCTGGCGGCGGCCCGCGCCGAGCTCACGCAGATCAGGGCCGGGGCCTGGAAGCCCGATCTGGAGATCGCCCGGGCGCGGGTCGAGTCGGCCCGGGCGCTGGTGCGCGCCGCCGAGACCGACCTGGACCGCCTGCTGGTGCGCAGCCCCATCGACGGCGCGGTGCTGCAGTGCAACGTGCGCGTCGGCGAGTTCGCACAGGCCGGCCCCCTCAGCACCCCGCTGCTGGTCGTCGGACGGGCCGACGTGCTGTGGGTCCGCGTCGACATCGACGAGAACGACGCCTGGCGGCTGACGCCCGGCGCCAAGGCCCGCGCCTCGCTCCGGGGCAACGCCGACATCTTCACCGACGAGCTCACCTTCGTGCGCATCGACCCCTACGTGATCCCCAAGAAATCGCTGACGGGCGAGAGCACCGAGCGCGTCGACACCCGCGTGCTGCAGGTGATCTACGCCTTCCCCGCGTCGAGCCTCAAGGCCTATGTGGGCCAGCTGGTGGACGTGCGGATCGACGCGCCGTCGGACCGCCCCGCCAAGCCCGAGCCGGCCCCGGCCGGGTCCAAGTCCGTCGGCTGAAGCGCTACGTTTCATCGCCCGCCGTGCCGCCCGGCGCCCCCCGCACCAGTCGAACCGATCTCCCCCGGGGCCGAAGCCCGGGCCGCAAGGAACGCCCCGCATGACGCACCAGACCCCGCCCCGAGCCCGTCTGTCGCTGGTCCCCGCCGCCGCGCTGCTGAGCGCCCTGGCCGGCTGCAACGTAGGCCCGGACTATGCGCCGCCGAAGATCGACACGCCCTCGGGCTGGTCGGAACCGTCGGGCGCCCCCGGCCTTCAGGCCGACCTGTCGCGCTGGTGGACGACCCTGAACGACCCGGTGCTCGACGGGCTGGTGGCCCGGGCGATCGCCGGCAATTTCGACCTGCGGTACGCCGAGCAGCGCGTGGCCGAGGCGCGGGCCCTTCGGCGCGGGGCCGAGGCCGGCGGCCTGCCGACGCTCGACGCCAACGGCACCTACCAGCGCGAGCGCCGCAGCAGCGACCTGGCGCAGCTCCCGGCGGGCGTGCGGAACCGCGCCGGCGATTTCTACGCCGTGGGCTTCGACGCCTCGTGGGAGCTGGACGTGTGGGGCGCCGTGCGGCGCGCCGTCGAGTCCGCCGACGCGACGATCGCCTCGGCCGAAGACTACCGGCGCGACGTCATGGTGGCCCTCGCCAGCGAGGTGGCGCGCAACTACATCGACCTGCGCGCGTTCCAGCAGCGCATCGCCATCGCCCGCCAGAACATCGCCGCCCAGGAAGAGACGCTCAAGCTCACCGAAGCCCGTTTCAAGGCCGGCATCACCAGCGAGCTCGACGTCACCCGCGCCCGCAGCAACCTCGAGACCACACGCTCGGTCGTCCCCTCGTTCGAGACCGGCGTCCGCTTCGCCCAGCACCGCATCGCCGTGCTGCTCGGCCGCTTCCCCGCCGAACTGATCGCCGAGCTCGACGCCCCGGCCCCCATCCCCGCGGCGCAGGCGGCCGTGCCCGCCGGCCTGCCGTCGGACCTGCTCCGCCGCCGGCCCGACATCCGCGGCGCCGAGCGCGACCTGGCCGCGCAGAACGCGCTCATCGGCGTCGCCGTCGCCGATCTCTACCCGCGATTCAGCCTCAACGGCTCCATCGGCCTGCAGGCCGGGCAGATCGGCAACCTGTTCGACGCCACCAGCCGCGCCTACACCGCCGGCCCGGCCATCACCTGGCGCATCTTCGACGGAGGGCGCATCCGCGCCAACATCGAAGTCCAGGAAACCCGCACGCGCCAGCTGCTGGAGATCTACCAGGGCGTGGTCGTGCGCGCCGTCGAGGACGTGGAGAATGCCCTGGTGGCCCACGCCCGCGAGCAGGTCCGCCGCCGCTCGCTGGCGCTGGCGGTCGACGCCGCCAAGCGCTCGGTCGAACTGGCCGAGTCGCTCTACTCCAAGGGACTGACCGACTTCCAGAACGTGCTCGACGCCCAGCGTTCGCTCTTCAGCCTGCAGGACCAGCTCGTCGAGTCCGAGGGCGTGCTGTCGGCCAACCTCGTGGCCATCTACAAGGCCCTGGGCGGCGGCTGGACCGACGAACCTGCGGCGACCACGGCTCCGTCGGCCGCGCCTCCCGGCGCCCCCGCCCCGGCCAGGGGCTAGCCGTTCTTCTTCAGGTACGCGATCGCCTGGCGCGCCTGCTCGGCGTCCAGCGCCGACAGCACCTTCAGGAACAGCTCGCGCTTCTGCGCCTCGGTCGGGCTCATGCCCGCCTTCTCGGCGAATTCGGCGCACCACGTGCGGATCCTCGCCGCCTGCTCGGGCCGCAGCTTCACCACCTCGTCGATCTTCTGGTACAGCAGCTCGCCCGAGTAGACGCTGCGGTAGAACGCCCGCTCGATCTCCTTGCCGAAGGCCCGGAGCCGC
>JAEUIX010000059.1 GCA_016794945.1 Phycisphaerae bacterium | reverse complement strand
TCGTGCGGCTGGCGGCACCGAACTCCGCCGCGGACTCGACCACGCCAAGGACCAGAGCTACGTCCTGTTCGGCCTCGGTCGCGACCGGCTCGACCGCGTGCTGCTGCCCATCGGCGAGATGCACAAGCCCGACGTCCGCCGCCTCGCCCAGGACCTGAGCCTTCCGGTCTTCGACAAGCCCGACTCGCAGGAGATCTGCTTCGTTCCCGACAACGACTACGCCGCCTTCGTCGAGCGCCGCCGCCCCGAACTCGCGTCCGCTTCCGGCGACATCCTCGACGAGTCCGGCAACCCCGTTGGCGTCCACGCGGGCCAGCACCGCTTCACCATCGGCCAGCGCCGCGGCGTCGGAATGGCACTCGGCCACCCCGTCTACGTGGTCGCCAAGGACCCCGCCGCTCGCACCGTCACCATCGGCCCCGCCGAGCGCCTCCTCGCGTCACGCTGCACCGCGCTCGAGGCCAACTGGCTCGCCGACCCGCCGCCCGCCGGCGACTGGTTCGCCTGCTGGGCGCGGTACCGCAGCAACGGTGCGCCCGTGCCCGCCCGCGCCCGCGCCGTCGATCCCGCAGTCGCGGAGGGGCCGAACTACTCCGGACGCCAACACGCGTTTGAGGTCGAGTTCGATCGACCCCAGAGCGCCGTCGCGCCGGGCCAGGCGGTCGTGCTGTATGCTGACGATGAAACGGACCGCGTGCTCGGCGGCGGGTGGATCGCCCGCGTCGGCTGACGGTCCGCGGACGCGCTTTGGAGATCGGCCATGAGAACCTTCCGCCGCGCTCGGTCCGCCGTGATGTGCCTGGCGCTGCTGGCCCCGCTCGGCGCGCTCGCCCAGCCCAGATTCACCATCGAGTTCGACGCCCAGCAGCAGCCCGGCCCGTACTCCGGGCGCGTCTACGTTGCCATGCTCCAGCGATCCTCGGCCTCCGGGCCCGAACCTCGCCAGCTGATCACCAACTGGTTCCGCCCGCCGCAGGTCATCTCGCTCGACGTGACCGACGTTCCACCGGGCGGATCGATCACCATCGACGCCGCCACGCCCGGCCTGCGCGCGTTCCCCAGGCCCCTGTCGTCGCTCACCGACGGCACCTGGGCGGTGCAGGGCATCGCCCGACGCAGCCTCGACCACCCCGTCCCCGGCCAGGGAGCCGGCGACTTGCACAGCATCGTCGCCCTCGCCGACGCCGCCAAGCCTGAGCCCTTGGCGCTCAAGCTCTCCAACGTCGTCGCCCCGCGCCCGTTCGCGGAGACCGACCGCGTCAAGCTCGTCGAGATCGTCAGCCCGCTGCTCTCGGAGTTCCACAAGCGGGAGGTCAAGGTCCGCGCCTCCGTCGTGCTGCCCAAGGCATGGTCCGACCAGCCCGACAGAACCTGGCCCGCCCTGTATTACATCAACGGCTTCGGCGGCGACCACCGCTCCGCCGGACGCATCGGCCAGCAGGGCGGTCCCGCCGACGACGTCCTTCAGGTCGTGCCCGATCCCACCTGCGCGTGGGGCCACAGCGTCTTCGCGGACTCGGCCACCAACGGCCCCTGGGGACGCGTGCTCGTCGAGGAACTCATCCCCGCCGTCGAAACCAAGTACCGCGGTCCCGCGGCCCCGGGCGGCGGGGGCGGAGAGCGCCGTTACGTCTGGGGCATCTCTTCCGGCGGTTGGAGCAGCCTCTGGCTCCAGGTCACCTACCCCGACGCCTTCTCCGGTTGCTGGTCCCACGTGCCCGATCCCGTCGACTTCCGCGACTTCCAGCAGATCAACCTCTACCGCGACGGCGAGAACATGTACAGGGACGCCGGCGGCCAGCGCCGCCCGCTCGCCCGCATGGGCGACCGCGTCTCGCTCTACTACGACGACTTCGTCGCCATGGAAGACGTCCTCGGCCACGGCGGGCAGATCGCCTCGTTCGAGGCGGTCTTCAGCCCACGCGAGCCCGACGGCTCGCCGCGCCGCCTGTTCGACCGCGCGACCGGCCGCATCGACCCCCAGACTGCAAAGGCCTGGGAGCGCTACGACATCCGTCTCGTGCTCGAGCGCAACTGGGCCGCCCTTGCTCCGCGCCTCAAGGGCAAGATCCACGTCATCGCGGGCGAGAAGGACACGTTCTACCTCCAGGGCGCCGCCGCGCTGCTCCAGCAGGCCCTCTCAGCCCTCGGCTCCGATGCGCAGGTCACCGTCGTCCCCGGCATGCCGCACACCATCCACCAGCCTTCCGCCCGCGCCATGTTCGAAGCCATCGCCCGGCGCGAGACCGAACGCGCCGCGCCGCCCGCTCCGGCCGCCCCGGCGGGCGCTCACTGATCCGCCGACAGCTGCTCGATCATCCGCTCCACGTAGCGCCAGGCGTTCAGCTCCCGCCGGATCTCCAGCAGTCGCTCCCGCGACGGCGCAGGGCCGAGCGCGCCGAACAGCTCGCCCGTGCGAACGATGTGCGCCCGCCGCGCCGCCTCGGCCTCCGCCAGCATGCGTTCAACCGCCGCCGCGCCTGCCTCGGCCCGCTCAGTTTCGAGCCGCTCGCGCAGGTCCATCACCCCGCGCAAGAACCCCTCCGGCAGGCCCCGGTCCGCCAGCACCTCCTCCGCCGCCGCCCCCGCCAGCCGCCGCACCAGGGCGATCGCCCGCCGCTCCGGGTCCGCCAGCGCCGCGCGAGCCTCGTTCAGCCGCGCCGCAGCCGACGTCGATTCCGACTCCTCGGGCGCCCTGTCCGGGTGCGCCGCGGCCGACCGCTCCAGCCACGCCCGGCGCACTTCGGCCGGATCCAGGTCGAATCGGGCTGGCAATCCGAGCACGTCGAACGGGTCATCCATGGGCGCGGCTCGGTGCGGGCTTTGCACCCCGAGCGACTCCGGGTGTACGCTTGCGCCCGGCGGCACGGGCCAAGGAGTCTTCTGTGGGCAAGCACCGCTCGGCCAAGCATATCGGCATCGTCGCGGTCAGCCCCGAGGGCTCCGCGCTCTGCTACCGCGAGATCTTCCGATTCGCCGGCCGCCTCATCGGCGACCACGGCCACCCGATCGTCAGCCTCCACAACGAGCCCTTCGAGGACTACATGGCCGCCGTCCTCCGCGACGATTGGCACCGCGTCGGGGAGCTTCTCCTGCGCTCGGCCAAGTGCCTCGCGGCCGTCGGCGCCGACTTCTGCATCACGCCCGACAACGTCATGCAGCACGGCGTCGAACTCGCCCGCACCCACTCCCCCATCCCCTGGCTCACGATGACCGACCTCGTCAGCGATCAGGTCGCCGCCGACCAGCGCAAGGTCGTCGGGCTCATCGGCACCAAGATGGTCATGTTCGGCTCCACGTACCAGACCTATCTGGGACTCAAGGGCGTCAAGGTCATCGTCCCGGACGCCAAAGACGCCGAGACCATCGACGCCATCATCTTCCGCGAACTCGTTCACGGCACGGTCGTCGAGTCCAGCCGTCAGCAGCTGCTCGACGCCATCGATCGGATGAGACAGCGTGGCGCCGAAGGCGTCGTCCTCGGCTGCACCGAGGCGCCGCTGCTGGTCACCTCCGCCAACAGCCCCCTGCCCGTCTACGACACCGCCGCGCTCCTGGCCGAGGGCGCGGTCCGATTCAGTTTCGGCCTCAAGCCCGTCGGCTGACCTTCCGCGCCCGGCTCACTGGCTGGCGCCGGCCGGGCCCGGCGACTTTTCGACCGGCAGCCCCGCGCGCGTCCATTCCTCAAGGCCGCCCAGGTACATCCGCACGTTCTTGTACCCGGCCTGGATCATCCGCTTCGTCAGCGCCCGAGCCGTCGCGGATCCCCGGTCGTTGCCGTACACCACCTTGAACTTGAACCGCTCGAGCCGCGGGTCCATCGTCTGCGGCGTGTCGCCGATCCGCTCCCACGCGTAGTTCCGCGCTGTCGGCAGGTGCCCCCCCGCGTAGTCCTTCGGTGACCGTGCATCCAGCAGCAGCAATCGCTCGGGAGCCCGGCTGTCGGCCATCTCCGCCCGCAGCGCCTCCAGGGTGATGGGCTCGATCGAATCGTCAGTAGTCTTCGATTCGCATCCCCCCAAAACCGTCAGGGGAAGAATCACGGCCAGCACCAGCATCCCCAGGCGGTCCATGCGCAGCGTCATGCCTTCAGGGTAGCGTTTGCAAACTTCCCCGTCCCCTCCGTCGTACACCTTCATGCGTCGATTCCCGCCACTGAAGCGAAGCCAGCCGGCCGGCAGTCGGTACACCTACAATGTTCGGACGCAGTTCGGGGAGTAGCGGCTTGATACTGATTGGTTCCGTAACGCTCATCGTGGCTTCCCTCCTGAGCGCGGCCGCGCCCATCGACGCTGCGCCCCCCGCCGACGATGCGACCCGGAAGCCGCACGCACGCGCGCGAATCGTCCTCGAGCACGAAGGCGCCGCCCCCGGCGGACAAGTGTGGGTCGGCATCGCCTTTGACATCGACCCCCAGTGGCACATCTACTGGCCCGGCCAGAACGACTCCGGCATGCCCGTGACCATGAACTGGTCCCTGCCCCCAGGATGGTCCTTCGGAGATTGGAACTGGCCCGCCCCCAAGCGCCACCTCGCGGACGGCGACATCCTCGACCACGTCTACGAAGGCCGTGTCACCATCATCGCCCCCCTCAAGATTCCCGCCGCCGCCAAGCCCGGCGACACCCTCACCATCGGCGGCGAGTTCGATTGGCTCGTCTGCAAGTCCCTCTGCCTCCCCGGCTCGGCCAAACTGAGCGCCGAGGTCAAGGTCCTGTCCCCCGACGCCAAGCCGACGCCCACCGCCGACGCCGCGCTCTTCGACGCCTCCCGCAAGCGATTGCCCCGCCCCGCCGGTGCCGACGTGCAGCGCACGATCGACGGCGACAAGGCAACCCTGTCGGTCAAAGGTTCGTCCACGCTCCGCTTTTACCCTTCCGAGAACTCCGTCCGAGTCGGCGATCTCATCAAGACCGGCGTCGCCACCGGCGACGCCATCACCCTCCCCTTCGAGCGGCCCATGGGCAAACCCGGGTCCCTGCTCGGCGTCCTTGAAGTCGTCCGTGGGTCTGAAACCACCTGGTATTCGATCGACGTGCCCGTCCCGGCACAGAAGAGCAACTAGCCCCCGCCGCGGGGCGGGCCGACGGCCGGCGCGTTGCCGGCCCGACGCCCGAACGTTCGGCAAGGTTCACACACTCTCACAGGAGCAACGAATGAAAGCGAAGACTCTGTTTGCGATGACCGCCATCGGCGCGATGGCCCTGGGCATGGTCGCGGCGGCCCCCTCCATGGACCCCAAGGAGAAGACCCCCGCCCCGGCCCCCACCGCCGAGCCGAAGAAGGTTGACGGCGCCGCCGTCGGCTCCGCCGCGCCGGACTTCACCCTCACCGACACCGACGGCAAGACCGTCAAGTTCAGCGAGATCGCCAAGGACAAGATCGTTGTCATCGAGTGGTTCAACCCCGAGTGCCCGTTCGTCAAGAAGCACCACGAGAAGAACCCCACCTTCGCGAACCTGTTCAAGGAGTTCTCGCCCAAGGGCGTCGTCTTCCTCGCGATCAACTCCGGCGCCCCCGGCAAGGAAGGCGCGGGCAAGGAGATCAGCGCCAAGTTCAAGAAGGACTGGAAGATCGAGTACCCCGTCCTGATCGATGAGTCCGGCGACGTCGGCCGCGCCTACGGCGCCAAGGTCACGCCCCACATGTTCATCGTGGGCAAGGACGGCAAGGTCGCCTACAACGGCGCCATCGACAACGACCGCAGCGCCGCCAAGCCCGGCGACGTGAACTACGTCCGCAAGGCCCTGAACGAGATGCTCAGCGGCTCCTCCGTCACCGAGGCCTCCAACGCCCCCTACGGCTGCAGCGTCAAGTACGGCTCCAAGAAGTAACCACTCCACAGCAGATACTCACGCCGGCCCGGCCGAAAGGCCGGGCCGCGCCGTTTCCGGCCCTCCCCCGCCGACCAATCATCATCCTCCCCCGCTCCGTCGGACGATGTTCCCCCGGCCCGCTCGCCTCTCCCCGGAGAACGCATGAACGTCGGCGCCGTGCTCGACACTTCCCTCGACCTGCTCACGGTGATGCTCGGCTTCACCGCCATCATCGTCGTCCACGAACTCGGCCACTTCCTCGCCGCCCGCTGGGCCGGCATCCGCGTCCTGGCCTTCGCCGTCGGGTTCGGCCCCGCCGTCCTCTCTTGGCGCAAGGGCCTCGGCCTCCGGCGCGGCAGTTCCGACCGCGAGTACGCCGGCCTCTCCCGCGCCGAGCGCGCCGAACGCAACATCAGCCCCACCGAGTACCGCTGGAACATCCTCCCGCTGGGCGGCTACGTCAAGATGCTCGGCCAGGACGACGCCGATCCCTCCGCCCGCAGCGCCGAACCCGACAGCTACCAGTCCTGCGCCCCCTGGAAGCGCATGATCGTCATCTCCGCCGGCGTCGTGATGAACGTCATCCTCGCCGCCGCGCTCTTCGTCGTCGTCTTCAGCGCCGGCCTCCGCACCGAGCCGCCGCTCATCGGCGAGGTCCTGCCCGACTCCCCGGCGGCCACCGCCGTCGCAGACAACGCCGGCTCGCTCGGCATCCTCGACCCGGGCCTCCAGCCCGGAGACCGCATCGTCGCCATCGACGGCGTGGCCCCCGCTTCCTTCAAGGACATCGCCATCGCCGCCGCCATGACCGCCCGCGGCCGGTCGTTGGCCATCGAGGTTGAACGCCCCGGCCTCGAGGGCGTCCTCCGCTTCGTTGTCTCCCCGCGCGTCGACCCGGCCACGCGCATGATGAGCATCGGCGCCTTTCCCCTGGCCTCGGGCGCCCTCCTCTCGCCCAAACGCCCCGCGGACCGCGCCGCCCTGGAGGCACGCCTGGCCGCCCTGGGCGTCCCCGGCGTCCGCCCCGGCATGCGCCTCACGGAAGTCAACGGCGCGCCGGCGCCCCGCGCCGCGTACGACGCCGTCGCCGCCGCCCGTCGTTCCGGCGGAGCGCCCGTCCAACTCACATTCGCCGACGCACAAGGGCAGGCCCGCGGCTCCATCCGCCCCATCGTCGAACTCTCCGCCTCCTATTTCTTCCGCGACAACGAACGCTCCGCCAAGGTCGCCGTCGAGACGCTCGCCGGGCTCACCCCGGTCATGCGCATCGAGCGCGTCGCCGACACCGTCTCCGACCCGCGCCTCCGCGCGGGGGACGTATTCGCCGTGCTCGGCGACCTCGAATGGCCCAACATCGCCGAAGGGATGGCCGAAATCCGCCGCAACGGACGCGCCTCCATCGGCGTCGTCGTCTGGCGCCCCAACGCCCAGGGCTCAGGCGAGTTGATCGACCTCGGCCAGGTCCCCGTTCGCGACGGCGTCATCGGCTTCAACGCCGGAACCACCGCCGCGTCCGACACGCTCCTGGCCCGTTTCCCGCGACTGCCGCCGGCCCCCCGTGCCGACGAGCCAGCCCCCGACGCTCCCAGCGCCGCCGCCCTGCCCATCGCTCCCGGCAGCCGCATCCGCTCGGTCAACGGTGAACCCGTCAGCAGCTTCGCCGACATACGCAACGCCGTCCTGCTGGCCATGCAGCGCGGCGGCAGCACCGTTGAACTCACCGTCGACGAGCCGCTCCAGAACGGCCTGCCCCCGGCCACAGGGCGCTACACCTGGACGCTCACCGCCGCGGACCGTGAGGCCCTCGCTCGGCTCACGTGGCTCAGCCCCCTGGGCCCCGAGCTCTTCGAGCCGGAGCAGACCGTCCTCCGCGCCGCGACCGCAGCCGGCGGTGTCGACATCCCCGGCGCCCTGGCCATGGGCATCCACGAAACACACGCCGTCATGGTCC
>JAEUIX010000058.1 GCA_016794945.1 Phycisphaerae bacterium | reverse complement strand
GTGAAGTTGATCTTCTCGCCGGCGAACATGCGGTCGCGCCAGGCCTCGACCCGCTGCTGGCGGGCCAGCTCCATCAGCAGGGCCATGGTGCGGTCGGTGGCGATGTTCTTGCTGTAGTCCAGCAGCAGGTCGCCCCAGCGCAGGTGCATGCGGTCGAAGCGGCGCGGGTCGCCGGCGAAGAGCGCCCGCATGTGGACGCCGGCCATCTCGCGGGCGTGCGCCGCCAGCGCAGTCCAGGCGGGCGATCGGGTCAGCGGGGTGGCGGGGGCGGGCGCGGGCATGGGGGGCTCCTGGCTCGGTCGGCGGGTTCGCTCGGGCCTCCGACGGGACTCCGCCAGCGTAGCGAGCCGCGGCGTGTATCATCGCACGCGATGAGCACGGGGCGGACATCGCGGTGGCGGGTGCAGAGCGTCGTGCTGAGCGTGCTGACCGTCCTGAGCCTGTTCGTCGGTTCGACGGCGGGCCAGGTGCGGTATCCGGCGGGGCCGCCGCCGGGCTCATACATCGTGGACGAAGCGGGCATGGTCGATCCGGCCGACGCCGCGGCCATCAACGCCGCGTGCGCTGCGCTGCACGCCGAGAAGCAGATCCCCATCCTGGTGTGCACGATCGCGTCGGTGGCGGACTACGGGGCGTGGAACGTGACGGTGGACAAGTACGCGGAACTGGTGTTCAACAACTGGGGGATCGGCACCCGGGAGTACAACTTCGGCATCCTGCTGCTGATCTCCAAGAACGACCGCAAGGCCCGCATCGAACTGGGCGCGGGGTGGAAGCACGATTACGACGAGTTCGCGGCGGAGGTGATGAACAACCTGATCGTGCCCAATTTCAAGCGGGGGCGGTTCTCCGAGGGCGTCCGCGTCGGCGTGGACGGGCTGCGCTGCATGGCGACCGGGCAGGCGATCCCGTCGCGCCCGATCGGCCAGCGATTCGGCGATGTGTTCGCGGCGGGCTGGCAATGGGCTCGCCAGAACCTGGTGTGGGTGCTGGTGCCTCTGTTCATGGGCGGCTCGATGGTCTACAACCGGTACGCCTACGGCATGTGGTTCCCGATGCACGGGCGCGGGGGCTGGTCCGGGGGCGACGGCGGTTACGGGGGCGGGGGATTCGGCGGTGGATTCGGGGGAGGCGGCGGGTGGGGCGGCGGCGGAGGCGGTTTTTCGGGCGGCGGGGGCGCCAGCGGCGGCTGGTAATCATGCGCAACGCCCCATCGATCCTGAGCGAGGCGGACCGCCGCACGGTGGCGGGGGCCATCGAAGCGGCCGAGCGGCGCATGGGTGCGGAACTGGTCGTGGTTGTGGCGTCGCGATCAGCCCGGTATCTCCGGGCCGACGATCTGACGGGCCTGGCGGCGGGCATGGTGCTGGCGACGGCGGCCAACGTGGCGTCGATGCGTCCGGCGGCCAGCGGGGACTGGAGCTGGGTAGTGCCGGCGCCGGTGGGGCTGATCGGCACCTTGGCGTTGGTGGTGGCGGGTTGGCTCGCCGGGGTGTGGGCGTGCGCTCGGTGGCCGCGGCTTTCGGCGTGGGCCCGCGGCCGGGCCGAGATGCAGGAGCAGGTGCGGCGTCGAGGGAGCGACTGCTTCGTGAACCTGCGGGTGCGGAACACGCGCGGGGGCACCGGGGTGCTGATCTACGTGTCGCTGCTGGAGCGATTGGTGTGGGTTGTGGCGGACGACGCGGTGGCGGCGAAGGTGGGCCCGGAGACGTGGCACGGGATGAAGGACCGGATCGTGCAGCGTGCCGCGCAGGGGGCGTTGAGCGCGGGGCTGGTCGAGGCGATCGGGCTGGCGGCGGACGTGCTGGCCCCCCACTTCCCGCCGGAACCCGATCGCGCCGATGAACTGCCGAACACGGTCCACCTGCTGGGCTGACAGGAGGCACGGCGGCGGGCGGGCTTCTACGATTGGCCATGCCTTTGTACGAGTACATCTGCGAGAAGGACGGCACGGTGCTCGAACTGCTGCGGTCGGCGGCCGACGCCGACAAGCCGGTGCAGGACCCCGACGGCAAGGGCCGCGTGTTCAAGCGGCGGCTGTCGACGTTCGCGGCCCAGGGGGGCGAGCCGGGCGTGGGCAAGGGCGCCGGGCACGTCCACACCGGTTCGTGCTGCCCGTGCGGCAAGAACGCCGGGTCGTGCGGCTCGCGCAACTGACGCGGCAGCGCAGGACCGGCGCATCGATCCTGCCGAACGGCAGGGCGCGGGCGTGGCACGGCGGTTGATAGGTGACCGGGTGCCATGAGCACCGCGTGCGCGCCGAGCGTGATGAAGATCAGCGGCCTGAACGGCCCGGGCGCCGACCTGGGGGCGCGGATGGTTCGCCTGGCGCGTCTGGCGGCCGACGAGCACCTGCGTCAGGTGCGTGCCGGGGCCGAGCGCCGGCCGGAGGCGATCGACCAGGCGCACCGGCTGCGGCTGGCGATGTCGACGGCGCGGGGGGAGGCGCGGTGAACTACGGCTCGTACATGTCGGCGTCGGGCGTGCTGGCGAACCTGCACCGGATGGACGTCTGGTCGAACAACCTGGCCAACGTCAACACCCCGGGGTTCAAGGCCGACGTCGTGTCGATGCGGCTTCGGGAGGCGGCGCGGGTGGAAGATCCTTCGCTGGCGTTCGCCCCGTCCAACGCGATGCTGGAACGCCTGGGAGCGGGCGTGAAGCTGGGTCCGAGCCGCGTGGACCTGTCGCAGGGATCGATCGAGGTCACGAACCGGGAGCTGGACCTGGCCCTGCGGGGAAACGGGTTCTTCACGGTGTCCGCTCCGGTCGATGGCGGCGGCACGGAAGTCCGGCTGACCCGCGACGGGCGGTTGAGCCTCAACGCCCGGCGGGAAATGGTGATGGCGGCGAGCGGGCTGCCGGTGCTGGACGACAAGGGCAAACCGATCGCGCTGCCCAACGGCGGGCAGGTGAAGGTCGACGGCGACGGACGCATCCGCCAAGGGGGCGTCGAGGTGGGGCGGCTGGCGGTGGTGAGCGTGGACGATGCCGAGACGATGCCCAAGGCGGGCGAGGGGCTGTTCCGGCCGACCGCCGCGCAGTTCTCGCGGCGCAAAGCCGGCGCGGCGACTGTGGAGCAGGGCGCGCTGGAACGGTCGGGGGTTGACCCGATCGCGGCGATGCTGGAGATCGGCAAGGCCGAGCGGGCGGTGGGGTCGAACCTGCGGATGATCCAGATCCAGGACGAGCTGATGCAGCGGACCATCGGGACGTTTGCACGGCTGGCATAGGGCGGCTGAACAGGGAGCACGGCGATGGCGATCACGGCACTGGACTCGGCGGCGTCGGGCTTGAGCGCCCTGAACACGGCGCTGGACGTCACGGCCAACAACCTGGCGAACGTGAACACCCAGGGGTTCAAGGGCAGCCGGGCGAACTTCCAGGACCTGCTGTACGTCGAGCGGGCGCAGCCCGGCGTGGAGAACAGCATCGGCGATCAGCGGCCCACGGGGCTGTACGTCGGCTTGGGCGTGAAGGTGTCGGGGACGCAGGTGGACTTCGACCAGGGCGCACCGATCGCGACGGGGCGTGAACTGGACGTGACGATCAACGGGCGCGGTTTCTTCCGCGTCAAGGTGCAGGACAGCCTGGGCGACGGGTACGCCTACACGCGGGCGGGCAACTTCGCCCTGAACCGGGACGGGGAGATCGTGCTGGCCAACGACCAGGGCCGGCGGCTGGACCCCAACATCCAGATCCCCGAGGACGCCACGGCCATCAGCATCAACGACAACGGGGAGATCTACGTCGACCGGCCCGGCCTGACCGACCCGGAGCTCGTCGGCCAGCTGGAGATTGCCACGTTCATCAACCCCCAGGGGCTCAAGTCCATGGGAGAGAACCTGTACCTGCAGACCGACGCCTCGGGCCCGCCGGTGCTGGGAGTTCCCGGCGAGGACCAGCGGGGCTCGCTGAAGCAGAAGTTCGTCGAGAACTCCAACGTGGACCCCACGGTGGAACTGATCAACCTCATCAAGACGCAGCGCGCGTTCGAGATGAACTCCAACACCGTGCGCACCGCCGACGAGACGCTGCGGACGGTCGCGACGCTCAAGCGGTGATCGGGGCGCGGCCCATGACCCGGAGGATCCGGATGAACGTGCCGAGCAGGATTCTGGCGATGATCGTCGCGGTGCTGGCCGGCGCTGCGCTGGCCGCGGCCCAGACCAACGTGGTCATGAAGCCCGGGGCCGCCGCTCGGGCCGGAGAGCCGGTGCGCATCACGGACGTGGCGGCCCTGGACGGGCCGGAGGCCGAACGGCTAAGCCCGGTGGTGGTTCTGGAGAAAGCGTCCGGCGGCGACGGCGGCATCGCAACCGTCACGGCGTCGCAAGTCAAGGCGGCGGCGGAGCGGGCGGTTCCGGGCCTGAACTGGGGGCGCGTGACGATCAGCGGGGGCGCCTGCTTCGTGCGGGTGTCGGCGGGGCCGGCGCCGCCGGCCGAGCCGGCTCGGACAACCCGGGAGATCGAGCCGCCCGCGCCGGTCGACGCCGCGGCCGGGACGATCCGGGCCGAGATCACCCACCGACTGGCCTCGCTGTACGGCGTGGGCCCGACGGACTTGCGGATCGGCTTCTCGGGGCTGGCCTCGAGCGACGTGGGATTCCTCGGCCGGGCTCTGGAACCGGACGGCCGCTACGAGGTGCAACCTTCGGCCTCGTCGAGGTCGGGGCGGGTGCCGCTTCGCGTGGACGTCTACCAGCGGGACCGGCTGGTGGAGACGCGGACGTTCAACGCCGACGTGCTGGTCCGGCGGGCGGTCGTCGTGGCCTCGGCGACCATCGACCGCGAGACGGTGATCACGCCCGAAGCGGTGACCACGGAGGAGCGGTGGCTGGCGCCCGACGCGTCGGCCGGGCTTGCGGCCGCGCAGGTGATCGGCTCAACGGCCCGCAGGCGGGTCGAAGCGGGCCGGGTCGTGGGCGCGGCGGACGTTCAGACGCCCGTGGTGGTGCGCAAGGGGGAGATGGTGTGGGTTCACTGCCTCTCGGGAAGCGTTGTGGTGAAGGTTCGGGCCAAAGCCCTGGCCGAGGGGCGTGACGGCCAGGACGTGCCCATGCAGTTGGAAGGATCGCGCAAGACGTTCACGGCCCGGATGTCGGGGCGTGGAACGGCGGTGATGCTGCTGGAGGATCAGGATGCCGGTTCGGACCGGGCGGACGGACCTGCGCGGGACGCTCCCGCCGAGGCCCGCCGGAGCCGGTCGCCGGCGCGAGGAGCCGGGCGATGAAGACGATGAGCCGTGCGGCGCTGGTCGTGGTGATGTCGTGGCTTGCCGCCCCGGTGAGCGGGCAGAGCCTGTTCCACGCGCCCATCCCGCCGCCGGCGGCCGCGGCGCCGACCGAGCCCGCCCAGGGCCCGGCCACGGGCAACGGCCCGATCGCTCCCGCGGCGGCGGCTCCGCGGGCGGGTGATGGGGCGCCGACGCTGGCGGAGGCGAGCCTGATGGTGGTGGTGCCTCCGAAGCCGCGGACGTACCAGAAGCACGACAAGATCGAGATCATCATCAACGAGACGAGCATCCAGAAGTACGAGCAGTCGCTGGACGCCAAGAAGAAGTACGACCTGCTGGCCGAGCTGAAGTACTTCCCGAGCATCCAGAAGCTGCTGGAAGATGCGACGCTGACCGAGGGCATCGGGACGGTGAAGCCGAAGGTGGGGCTGACGACCGACGGGAAGTTCAAGGGCGACGGCACCTACGAGCGGAAGGACCGCTTCACGGCGCGGATCAGCGCGCTGGTCGTGGACGTGAAGCCCAACGGGCTGCTGGTGATCGAGGCGAAGGAGTCGATCTCCTCGGATGAAGAGACCAAGACGATGGTGCTGGCCGGGATCTGCGACCCCAAGGACGTGACGACGACCAACACGGTGCAATCGTCGCAGCTGGCGAACCTGAACATCCACGTTGAGCACAGCGGGCAGATCAAGGACGCCTCGACCAAGGGGCTGATCCCGCGGCTGTTCGAGACGCTGTTCAACTTCTGAGCCGGGTCCGGCGGGCCGGCGCCCAGGGGGCGCCGGGCTGGCACGGGCTTCGCTCCGGGACTCGTGGAACGAGTTCGGCCGACGCGGAGCGCGACCATGACACGCAAGGAATGCCTGTTCGCCGCCGTTTGCGCCGCCTGGGCGGCAGCACTTGCGCCGGCGCAGCCGAGCGCTCCCCCGGCATCGCCGCCGGTCGCCGGGGCCGAGCCGTCGGCCTTTGCTGGCGACGTGACGAGCATCCAGGAGCTTGCGCGGCTGGAGGGCCAGGGAGAGTCGGTCCTTCGGGGCATCGGGATCATCACGGGCCTCAAATGGACTGGGGACGCCGGCAGCGAACTGGTGCTGGCCGGGCCATTGGCGAAAATCTACGAGTCCAACGGGAACCCGCTGCCGGATCTGAAGCTGCTGGCCAAGGCCAAGTCGGCGGCGATCGTCATGCTGGAGTGCGTCATTCCGGCGTCGGGGGCTCGCCGCGACGACACGCTGGACGTGTTCGTGACCGCGAGCCACTCGGCGACGAGCCTGGCGGGCGGCCGCCTGCACCTGGCGGCGCTCTCGGGGCCGATGCCGGGGCAGGGCGTGTACGCCATGGCGTCGGGACCGGTGGTCATCGAGGACCCGTTGTCGCCCACGGCCGGGCGTGTGCGCCTGGGGGCCAGGATGATCCGCGACGTGCTGATGCCGGGGGTCGGGGACCGCTTCCGGCTGGTGGTGTTCCCCCACTTCCGCGGCTACACGGTGACGACGCAGATCGCCGACACGATCAACAGCCTGGCGGCCGAGGGGGACAGCGGCGCCAGCGCCGGCCCGATCGCCCGGGCGGTGGACGATGTGGCCGTCGAAGTCACGATCCCCGAGGCCGAACGGGCGGCGGCCCCTCAGTTCGTCGCTCGCGTGATGTCGTCGACGATGAGCCCGAGCCTTCTGCGGCTGCCGGCGCAGGTGATCGTGAACCAGCGGACCGGGTCGATCATCGTGACGGGCAACGTTGAGGTCTCGGCTGTCGCGGTGAGCCTGAAGAACCTGGTGATCACCACGACGACGCCGCCGCCGACGCCGTCGCTGGTGAATCCGGTGGTCACCACGAGCCGGTGGGCCGGGGTGGGCACGACGTCGCGCAGCAGCGAGCGGGCCCGGATCCAGGACCTGATCCAGGCGTTCCGGACTCTGGACGTGCCGATCGAGGACCAGATCGCCGTGCTGTCGCAGATCCATCGCGCCGGGCAGCTTCACGCCCGGCTGATCATCGACTGAGCGGAGCCTTGCCATGGACGGCATCGGACCGACGATTCGGACACTCACGGCGGGGCGCGACACGGCCGGCGCGGGCACGCGCACCGAACTGATGGCCGAGCGCCAGCGGTCGTTC
>JAEUIX010000039.1 GCA_016794945.1 Phycisphaerae bacterium | reverse complement strand
GACGCGGCAGCCGGCGAGCGCGGCGCCGATCTCGTAGACGGGGTAGGCGGGGTCGGGCAGCAGCACGGTGTCGCCGGGGTTGGTGACGGCCCAGGGGAGGTGGGCGATGCCGTCCTTGCTGCCGAGCAGGGCGACGATGTGCCGGGCGGGGTCGACGCGGACACCGAAGCGGCGGAGCATGAACTCGGCCGCGGCCTCGCGGAACGTCGCCAGGCCGCCGCCGACGGCGGGGTACTGCTGGTTGACGAGGGACCGCATGGCGCGGTTCATCTCGTCGACGATGAACGCGGGGGTGGGCTGGTCGGGGTCGCCGACGCCGAGGTTGATGACGTCGGCTCCGGCGGCGATGCGCTGGCGCTTCTTGCGGTCGATCTCGTCGAAGAGGAACGGCGGGAGCGCGGCGAGGCGTTCGGCGCGGATGGGGCGCGGGTCAACGCCGACGCGGGCTGCGGGAGCGGAAGTGGTCATCGGTGCGATGGTACGCGGTTGGGGGCGGGTTCTCGGACCCTGCTACCATCGGCCGGGTCGTGTGACGGAACACAGCGCAACAGAAGGAGCTGGTCATGGAAGGTTGGCGTGCGATGCGTCTGGCGGTGGCGGCGGGCCTGGCCGCGGGGATGTGGATGGCGGGCCCGGCGTCGGGACAGCCCGACGGCGGCAAGCCGGCCGACCAGCCGACGACCAAGGGCGAGGCGCCGAAGGCTGAACCGGCCAAGGGGCCGAAGCTGAAGGTGGGCGACAAGGCGCCGGAGCTGGCGATCGAGACGTGGGTGAAGGGCGACCCGGTGACTGGTTTCGAGAAGGGCCGGGTGTACGTGGTTGAGTTCTGGGCGACGTGGTGCCCGCCGTGCCGCGAGAGCATCCCGCACCTGACGGAGATGGCCAAGGCGCACAAGAAGGACGGGGTGACGTTCATCGGCGTGACGAGCACGGACAAGGACCTGGAGACCGTCAAGAAGTTCGTCGAGAAGATGGGCGACAAGATGGACTACACGGTGGCGGTGGACAAGGGGTCGTTCGCCAAGAAAGCGGCGATGAACGAGACGTGGATGGAGGCGGCGGAGCAGGACGGGATCCCCACGGCGTTCATCGTGGACAAGGACCAGAAGATCGCGTGGATCGGCCACCCGATGGACGGGCTGGACAAGGTGCTGGGGCAGGTGGTGGCGGGGAAGTTCGACGCCAAGAAGCACGCCGAGGAGCAGGCCAAGAAGCAGAAGGCGATGGATGACCTGCGCCAGGCGCTGATGGGCGAGGAGTGGGAGAAGGCCACGAAGCTGCTGGACGAGATGATCGCCGCCGGCGGCGACTCGGCCAAGATGTTCTCGATGGTGAAGTTCCAGATGCTGCTGATGGGCAAGAAGGACGCGGCGGCGGCGACGAAGCACGCCGAGGGGATGCTCACGGGCATCATGAAGGACGATGCCGAGGGGCTGAACCAGATCGCCTGGACGATCCTGGATGCGCCGGGCGTGGAGCAGCGCGACTTCGACCTGGCGCTGAAGATCGCGCAGAAGGCGTGTGAACTGAGCAGGCACGAGAACGGGATGATCCTCGACACGCTGGCGCGGGCGTACTTCGAGAAGGGCGACCTGGCCAAGGCGGTCGAGTGGCAGACCAAGGCGGTGGAGAAGGCCAACGGCCCCGAGGAGATGAAGGCCGAGATGAAGGAGACGCTGGAGAAGTACAAGGCCGAGCAGGCCAAGAAGGACAAGAAGTAACGGCCGTCGCTCGGGACGCCGGTTGAGATGCGACAAAGCCCCGCCGCTCGGCGGGGCTTTTTTCATGCTCGCGGTTCGGGGGCGGCGGGCGGGCCGGATCAGGCCTTGGCGGAGGCCATGGCGCGTTCGGCCTGCTCGCGCCGGCGGCGCTTGAGCTCGGCATCGATGAAGGGCTGCAGGTCGCCGTCGAGCACCTGCTGGACGTTGCCGCTTTCGTGGTTGGTGCGGTGGTCCTTCACACGGGAGTCGTAGACGACGTAGGAACGGATCTGCGTGCCCCAGCCCTGCTCGAGGGAGCCGCCGCTGGCGGCGGCGATCTCCTTCTCGCGGCGTTCTTCCTCCATCTGCTCGAGCTTGGCCTGGAGGACGGCCAGGGCCTGCTTGCGGTTCTGGGGCTGGTCGCGGTAGGTGCTGGCGGTGACCTGGATTCCGGTGGGAAGGTGGATGACGCGGATGGCGCTGGCGACCTTGTTGACGTTCTGGCCGCCGGGGCCGCGGGCGCGGACGAAGGCCTCGATCTTGAGGTCGGTCTCGGGGATCTTAACGTCGGTTTCTTCGAACTCGGGGGTGACGTCGACGGTGGCGAAGGAGGTCTGTCGCTTGCCCTGGGCGTTGAAGGGGCTGACGCGGGCCAGGCGGTGGGTGCCGCGCTCGCACTTGAGGTAGCCGAAGGCGAAGGGGCCCTTGATGAGCAGGGTGACCGAATCGATGCCGACCTCGGCGCCGAAGCCGCGGTCGACTTCCTCGACGGTCCACTCGGGGCGCTTCTCCATGTACTTGAGGTACATGCGGAAGAGCATCTCGGCCCAGTCGTTGGCCTCGGTGCCGCCGACGCCGGCGGAGATGGTGAGGAAGCAGTTGCGTTGGTCGTGCTTGCCGGCCAGGAGGGAGCGGAGCTCGATCTGGTCCATGCGCTGGGAGAGATCGAACAGGCCGCGGTCGGCCTCGGCGAGCAGTTCCTTTTCGGGCTGGCCGGGGGGGCCGGACTCGCGGGCCATTTCGTAGGCGGTGCGGGCGTCGGCGAGATCGGCGATGGCCTTCTCGAGCGGCTCGAGCTGGTTGTTCAGGGTCTTGAGGAGGGCGACGGTCCTGTTGGCCGCGGCTTGATCGGCCCAGAAGTCGGCGGCCTCCATGCGGGCCTTGATTTCGGCGCGTTGCTTGACCTTGGCGTCGAAGTTAAAGCGAGTCGCGGATGGTCAAGATCCGCGCCTCGAGATCGTTGATCACGGGCTGGTGTGCGTCGTAGTGCATGGGCGGAGGGTACGCACGCCGGGGCGGTTCGGGCGCGGTAGGCTTGAAGCATGGGCGGCGAGCCGGGCATGGTTCCGATCGAGGTGCAACCGTCCGCGGCCGGTGCGGGGCGGAAGCCGACGCCGGCGGAGAAGGCCGAAGCGACGATCAGCTTCGCGACGCTGGCGGTGCTGATGGTGCTGGCTGTGTTCGTGGGGTGGGCGCTGGTTCGGCTGGCGCGGATGCGGCTGCTGCCGGCGGAGCCGACGCGCCTGGCAGAGCCGACGTCGGGCCGCAGGAGCAGCGCGTGGCGCGAGGCGGGTCGGCGGCTGGAAGTGCCCGAGTCGGGCGCGGGGCCCACGGGCGGGGCGAGCGACCTTGGCCCCCCGCCGACGCCGCCGACGGAGCCGCGGGCATGAAGGGCGACCGGCCGATCGCGATCGTGACGGGCGCATCGCGGACCGGGCGCGTGGGATTGGCCATCGCGGCGGAGCTGGCGCGGGCGGGGTGCGACCTGGTGCTGACGGCGCGGGACGCGGCGTCGGTGCCGAAAGTCGGGCTGCCCGAGGCGCTGGGCGGCGTGACCGTTCGGTGGGAGGCGGTGGACCTGGACGACCCGGAGCGGGCGGAGGAACTTGGCAAGACGCTGGCGCGGCAGCTGCCGCGGTGCGATGTGCTGGTGCACAACGCGTCGGTGTACGAGCCGACGCCGCTGGAGTCGCTCGGCGTCGAGGACGGGCTGCGGCACTACCGGGTGAACGCGCTTTCGCCGCTGATGCTGAGCGCGGCGCTGGCGGGCGCGCTGGGGCGATCGGCGATCCCGGGCGGGGGGGCGATCGTGGCGATGTGCGACATCCACGCGATGGGGGAACTGGGGCAGGCGCGGCGGGATTTCGCGGCGTACGGCATGAGCAAGGCGGCGCTGCTGGAGATGGTGATGGTGCTGGCGCGGGCGCTGGCGCCGAGGGTCCGGGTCAACGCGGTGGCGCCGGGGGTGGTGGCCTTTGCGACCAGCGGTCACGAATCGGACGAGGCGATGCAACGGGCGTACCTGCGGCGGGTGCCCCTGGAGCGGGCGGGGACGCCGGAGGATGCGGCGCGGGCGGTGCGCTGGCTGGCGCTGGAAGCGGCGTACTGCACGGGGCAGGTGGTCCGCGTGGACGGGGGACGGGCGATCACGTGAGCGGGCCGGGGTGGGCGCGGGCCGGCGTCAGCCCTGCGGGGGCGCGGCGGGGCCGGCGAGTTCGCGGAGCAGGTCGCGGGCCTTGTCGTGCCCGAGGGCGGCGGCGGCCTCGGCCATGCGGCGGGCGTCGGCGGTGTTGCCGGCGCGCTGGTGCCACAGCGCGGCCTGGAAGGCCAGTTCGGCGTTGCGCGGCTGGGCGGCGGCGGCGGACTGGTACATGGCCGCGGCGTCGGCGGGGCGCTTGAGCAGGCCGTAGCACTCGGCGGCGAGGGAGAGGGCTGCGGGCTCGGATTTCTGGGAGGGGTCGAGTGCGGCCAGGAGGGTGAGGGCCTGCTCGGGCTGGCCGGAGCGTGCGGTGGCGCGGGCCTCGACGATGCGCCAGCGGAGGACGGCGGGCTGGAGTCGGCGTGCCTCTGCGGCGTGCTGGAGGGCCAGGGAGAGGTTGTTGGCGCGGAGGCTGAGCTCGGCCATGGTGCCCCAGGCCTCGGCGATGTCGGGGCGGAGGCGGACGACGCGGAGGAGGCTGGCCATGGCCTCGGTGTCCTTGCCGAGCTTGATCTGCATCATGGCGAGGTAGAGGGGGTACCTGGGCTCGCCGGCGTCCTTGAGCTGGGCCATGGAGAAGTGGTGCTCGGCGCGCTCGGTGAGCTGAGCCATGTTGGCGACGGTGCCGGCATCGAAGTGGACCTGCGGGAGTTCCGGGCCGATGCGCAGCGCCGCGACGAACTGGTCGTAGGCTTCGCGCCAGCGCTGCTGGGCCTGGAGGGCCTGGGCGTACTTGAGGCGGAGTTCCTGGTCGGCCGGGAACTTCTGGATAGCGCGGTCGAGGATCATGCCGGCCTCGGCGGGCTTGCCCTCGTTGAGGTACTTCGAGGCGGACTCGGAGGCCTGGGCGATGGTGCCGGCGCCGTCGGCGCCGGTGCCCGCGGGAGCGCCGGCCTGGGCGGGCCCGGGCGCGGGGCCGGCGGTGCGCACGATCCAGACGATGGCACCGACGAGCAGGGCGAGCAGGACGAGCACGGCCAGCGCCATGACGCCGGCGTGGGCGCGGGTGTGTTTGGGCGCGGGGTGGGAAGCCGACGGAGCGGGCATGGGGAAGAGGTTAGCCGCGGATACCATCGGCCCAGCCATGGCACCAGAATCAGGAACGCAGCGGCGCGGGGCGGAGGGTGGCCGGACCGGGGGCGGTGCGCCCGCAGAGGGCGGGATGGAGAAGGGGTACGTGCCGGCGAAGCACGAGGGGCGGATCGCGGCGCGGTGGGCGGAGGCGGGGGTGTTTGCGGCGGAGCCGGGGCGGGTGCTGCGCGGGGAGCGGAAGGCGTACGCGGTGCTGATCCCGCCGCCGAACGTGACGGACCGGCTGCACCTGGGGCACGCGCTGAACAACACGCTGCAGGATGTGCTGGTGCGGGCGCACCGGATGATGGGGTACGAGACGCTGTGGATGCCGGGGACGGACCACGCGGGGATCGCGACGCAGGCGGTGGTGGAGCGGCGGCTGCGCAAGGACGGGAAGTTGAAGGGGCCGCTGCGGACGAGCATGCAGCGCGAGGCGTTCGTCGCGACGGTGCAGGCGTTCAAGGATGAGTACGAGGCGACGATCACGGGGCAGCTCAAGGCGATGGGGTGCTCGTGCGACTGGGGCCGGCAGCGGTTCACGATGGATGCGCAGTGCACGGCGGCGGTGCGCGAGGCGTTCTTCCGGCTGTTCAAGGACGGGCTGATCTACCGGGGCAAGCGGCTGGTGAACTGGGACCCGGTGCTGCAGACGGCGGTGGCGGACGACGAGTGCTACGACGAGGAGATCGAAGGGGCGTTCTACTACCTGCGGTACCCGCTGGCGGCCGGGCGCGGGGGCGGGGCGGTGACGTGGGGCGACCTGGCGGCGCGGGGGTATCCGGGCGCGCAGGAGCACGCGCCGGGGGAGGCGGCGTGGGTGACGGTGGCGACGACGCGCCCGGAGACGTACCTGGGGGACACGGCGGTGGGCGTGAACCCGCACGACCCGCGGGCGGCGGCGCTGCGGGGGCTGTGGGTGATGCTGCCGTTGGTGGGGCGCGTGGTGCCGATCGTGGAGGATGGGTACGTGGTGCTGCCGGAGCGGTATGCGCGGACCGAGGAGGAGAAGCGCGACCCCAAGGCGGGGATGGCGACGGGGTTCCTGAAGGTGACGCCGGCGCACGACCAGAACGACTACGAGATCGGGCGGCGGCACGGGCTGGCGATGGTGAACGTGTTCGCCCCGGACGCGACGGTGAGCGACCGGCACGGGTGGGGCGACGTGGGCGGGGCGCGGCAGTTCGTGGGGCTGAAGCGCGAGGAGGCGCGCGCGCGGGTGGTGGAGGCGTTCAAGGCGCTGGGGCTGCTGGAGGCGGTGAAGCCGCACCGGCACAGCGTGAAGCACAGCGACCGGAGCAAGGCGGTGGTGGAGCCGTACCTGAGCGACCAGTGGTACGTGAAGGTGACGGACCCTTCGATGGCGGCGGCGGCGAACGATGCGCTGTACACCGGGATGCTGTCGTTCCACCCGCAGCGGTACCTCAAGACGTACGAGCAGTGGCACGACACGATCCGCGACTGGTGCATCTCGCGGCAGCTCTGGTGGGGGCACCGGATCCCGGTGTGGCGTCGGCGGCGCGACGGGGGCGGGATCGACTCCGGAGCGATCGAACGGCTGGAGCAGGCCGGGCGGGTGTGCTGGCGGCGCGCGGACGCCGACGCGGGCGACTCGGCGGAAGAGGCGGTATGCGTGCGGACGGACGATGACACGGAGGCGATCGCGCTGCTGGAGGTGGCGGGCTTCGAGCGCGACGGCGACGTGCTGGACACCTGGTTCTCCAGCGCGCTGTGGCCGATGAGCACGATGGGGTGGCCTGAGCCGGAGCGGTTCGCGGGCAACGCGGGGATGCTGGAAGCGTTCAACCCGACGAGCGTGCTGTGCACGGCGCGGGAGATCATCACGCTGTGGGTCAGCCGGATGGTGATGTTCAACCGGTACTTCATGGGCGCGGGCAAGGGGCGCGGGCCGGCGCCGTTCGGCGATGTGTTCATCCACGCGGTGATCCAGGACGGCGAAGGCCGCAAGATGAGCAAGAGCCTGGGCAACGGGGTGGACCCGCTGGACATCATCGCCAGCCACGGGGCGGACGCGATGCGGTTCACGCTGGCGTCGATGACGACGCAGACGCAGGACGTGCGGATGCCGGTGCAGAAGGACGCGGCGACCGGGCGGAACACCAGCCCGAAGTTCGACCTGGGGCGGAACTTCGCCAACAAGCTGTGGAACGCGGCGCGGTTTGCGCTGACGATGGTGCCGCCGGGCGGGGGGGCGGGGAGCAACGGGGCGGGGAGCGGCGGGGCGGTGTCGCGCGGGGACCTGACGCTGGCGGACCGCTGGATGCTGTCGCGCCTGGCGGGGGCGACGGCGCGGGTGAACGCGGCGCTGGGGCAGTACGAGTTCAGCGTGTACGCGCAGACGATGTACGACCTGCTGTGGCGGGACTACTGCGACTGGTACCTGGAGGCGGTGAAGCCGACGGTGGCGCAGCGGCCGGCGCAGCAGGCGGTGCTGGTGCACGCGCTGCGGACGATCCTGAGGCTGCTGCACCCGATCATGCCGTTCGTGACCGAGGCGGTGCACGAGCAGTCGCGTGCGATCGCGGTGGCGGAGATCACCGGCGTGCGGCTGGGCCCGGAGCGGACGGCCGGGCTGCTGTGCACGGCGCCGTGGCCGGAGATCGACGGGGCGTGGGCGGACGGGGAGGCGGACGCGGCGTTCGCGCGGGCGCAGGAGATCGTCGAGGCGATCCTGCGGGCGCGGAGCGAGCACAAGGTGCCGCCCCGGAAGCGGATCACGCTGCACGCGCCGGGGGCGATCGTCCGAGAAGTGGAGCTTGCGGGCGGGGTGGTGCAGACCCGGGCGGACCTGGAGCGGGTGACGGCGGAGCCTCCGTCGGCGAAGGAGGGCCTGATCACGGCGCCGCTGGGGGCGGCGGAGCTGCTGCTGTCGGGGGCGGTGGAGGCCCTGGACGCGGGGGCGGAGCGCGAGCGGCTGGAGAAACTGATCACGGAACTGGAGAAGTCGATCGGGGCGCTGGAGGGCCGGCTGGCGAATCCGGGGTATGCTCAACGGGCTCCGGCGAAACTGGTCGAAGAATCCCGGCAGCAGCTGGAGGCGAAGAAGGCCGAGCGCGACGCGGCGCGGGCGTCCCTGGGCAGGCTGGAGGGCTGAAGCGTGCGGCGGAGCGTTCGGCGAACGGCGTGGGTCTGGGGCGCTTCGGCGGCGCTGCTGGCGGCGGGCCTGCTGGCGGGCGCGGGGGGGCAGCCGTCGCGGCCGGGCGGCGCCTCGGCGAGCGTGATCGAGTCGGCCGAGCCGTGGGACTTCAACGGTGTGCAGGGGCAGCTGGTGCGGACGAAGCACTACGCGCTGTACATCACCGAGCGGGCGCCGGTGATCGCCGAGCGGCTGCCGGGGTTCATGGAGGCGTCGCTGGAGCGGTACCGGACGGTGCTGGGGCCGCTGCGGGCGCCCGAGGGGCGGATGGAAACGTACGTGATGGCCAACCGCTCGCAGTGGCAGGCGCTGACGGCCCAGCAGATGGGCGAGCGGGCGCGGACGCTGCTGAAGATCGAGCGCGGGGGCTTCGCCGTCGGGGGCAAGGCGTACCTGTTCGACATCGGCGCGGTGGACACGATGTCGATCACGGCGCACGAGGGGTGGCACCAGTTCACGCAGCGGTCGTTCGCCGAGCCGATGCCGGTGTGGCTGGAGGAGGGGATCGCGGCGTTCATGGAGGGGCACCGCTGGACGCCCAAGGGGTGGGTGTTCAACGGGTGGATGAACCTGGAGCGGTTCGACACGCTGCGCGACGCATCGGACAAGAACGAACTGCTGGGGCTGGAGGACCTGCTCAACAGCGCGCCCGACGCGATGCTGGGGTGGAACAGCCAGGGCGCGGTGATGTACTACGGGCAGGTGTGGGCGCTGGTCCATTTCCTGCGCGAGGGCGAGGGGGGCAAGCACCGCGCAGCGCTGGAGAAACTGGTGAGCGACGCGGCGGAGGGCCGGCTGAGCGCGTTCGTGCTGACGCAGATGGGCGAGAAGGCCGCGTCGAGCCTGACGGCCAAGCGCGTGGGCCCGATGATCTTCCGTGCGTACTTCGACCGGGACCTGGAGCGTGCGGGCCGGGAGTACCGGGCGTTCGTCAAGCGGCTGGTGGGGCCGGGGTCGCGCCAGGCGATCGTGGAGGGGCGGTCGCCGCTGGAGCAGCGCACGGGCCGCTGAGCGGGCGGGCGCGGGTCATTCGAACTGGGGCGGCGGGGGCGCGGCGGGCACGCCGAGGTAAGCCAGCGCGCGTTCCATGACGCGCCGGACGACGGGGCCGGCGGTGGCCGAGCCGTAGTGCTCGCGCTTGCGGATGAGTTCGGGGCCGGGGTCGTCGACGACGACGAGGCAGACCAGTCGCGGGCGTTCGTACGGCCCGGCGGCGATGAACGACGAGTTGTACTGGCCGTTGAAATAGCCGTCGGAGCCCTTGGGGCGCTTCTTGCCCTCGGGCGGGCGGCCCAAGGGGATCTCGGCGGTGCCGGACTTGCCGAAGATCTCGTAGCGGAAGGGTTCGGCGGAGCGCTTGGCGCTGAGGCGGCGGTCGAGGTTGCGGGCGACGCCGCGGAGCGTCTCGCGGACGAGCAGGGCGGTTTCGGGCTTGAAGGCGCGGACGGGGGGCTCGGCGGCGGGGTCGGTGGCGTCGGCGGCGAGGAGGCGGACGGGCGGGAGGGTGCCGGCGTCGGCGCCGTTGCGGGCGAAGGCGCTGAAGGCGCGGACCATCTGCAGGGGCGTGACGGCGACTTCGTGGCCGTAGGCGACGGAGGTCTGGGTGAACTTGGACCAGTTCTTCATGGTGGTGACGAAGCCGGGCGACTCGCCGGGCAGGCCGGTCTTGACGCGCGAGCCGAAGCCGAGCGAGCGGATGGCGTCGTGGGCCTGGAGGAACGAGAGGCGGGCGACGCCCTGGGCCATGCCGATGTTGGAGGAGTTGATGAGCACCTCGGACCAGGTCATGTGGTCCTTCTTGACCACGTCGTGGAGGCTGCGGCCGTAGGGGGTGGTCCAGGAGCCGTTGAAGGTGTTGAAGACCTCGGCGGGGCGTGCCGCGCCGGCCTCGATGACGGCGGCCCACATGAAGGGCTTGAAGGTGGAGCCGGGCTCGTAGATGTCCTCGACGCAGCGGTTGCGACCGAGGGAAGGGATCCTGGAGCGGAGCGGGTCGGGCGGGATGGTGATGTAGCGCGGGCCGCCGGAGGAGTTGTCCTTGGGGATGACGCGGACCCAGTCGTACGGAATGGCGCTGCGCACCTGGCGAACCACGTCGGTCATGGCGAGCACTTCGCCCGAAGCGGGGTCGAAGAGCACGCCGCGGGCTCCCGCGGCGTCGCACTCGATGACCGCGCGGTTCAGTTCCTCCTGGAGGATGCGCTGGAGTTCGAGGTCGATGGCCAGGCGAACGTCCTTGCCGGGTTGGGGCGGTTCGTAGCCGCCTGGCTCGACCCAGAGGGGCCGGCCGGCCGCGTCGCGAACGTAGGAGAATTCGCCGTCGGCGGACTGCATGGGGGCGTCGAAGACCTTCTCGCTGCCCATCATGCCCTTGCCGTCGAATCCGACCTTGCCGAGCAGAGGGCCGACGACGTCGGCGGCGGCGACGGTGCGGACGGGGCGGTACTCCAGGTGCACGCCGGGGATCTTGAGACGGCGAACGGCGTCGAGTTGGCCGTCGGTGAGCAGGTCGCTGACGGCGAGGTAGCGCAGGAGCTTTGGGTTGTCGTCGTTGGCGGTGCGGCGCTCGTTTTCGCGCATGCGGTCGAGGATGCGCGGGCCGAGGACCTCGGGCTTGGCGCCGACGGCTTGGCAGAGATCGAGAATGGCGCGATCGGTGTTGACCTTGGGGAACTCGAAGGGGTCGATGAACGCCCGGCGGCCCATGCTGGTGGCCGCGATGAGCCGGCCGCGACGGTCGGTGATGTCGCCGCGGCGGCCGGGCTCGACGACGGCGCTGGTTCGTTCGCCCATGTGGGCGGCCAGGGCGGGGCTTGGGGCGATCTGGAGCTGTGCGACGCGGCCGACGAGCACGAGCAGAGCGAAGGACAGGAGGAGGAAGAGCGCGAGCGCGACGCGGTCGGCCTGGGCCAGTGGAGCGCCGGACCGTTGGGCGTTGGCCGTGAACATGCGGCGGGATCCTGTGCGGAATCAGCGGCGGGCGGCGCGGGCGGGGGCCGGGCGGGACGCGGGCTCGGCGGCGCGTGCGGCGGCGGCGACGGCGGTCGCGGGCCTTGCGAGCGGGGAGACGGGGTCGACGCCGATGGGGGTGAGCGGCCCGAGCTGCAGGGCGAGCGTCTCGATGCGGCTGGGGATCAACCTGGCGGCGACGGCGGCGCGGACGCGGAGCAGGTCGCGGTCGTGCTCGGCGATGCGCTGCTGGATGACGGCCATGTCGTGGACGGCGTCGAGCCGCTGCTGACGGACGGACAGCAGGACGCAGGCCGATGCGCCGATGACCAGCACCAGGAAGCAGATCTTGGAGAACACGTCGGAACCCCGGGCCGGCGCGGGCTGCGCAGGCGTGCGAGCGGGAGGCGTGGTTATCTGGCCGGGAGCTTCAGAACCATGCCGACCTTGAGCGACGACTCATCGTCGATCTGGTCGCGGTTGAGCGACATGATCTCCTGCCAGCGTCGGCTGGTGCCCAGCTGAGACTGGGAGATCGTGCCGAGAGTGTCGCCCTTCTTGACGGTGTAGGTGCGGGCGGCGCCACCTCCCGCGGCGGGCGGCTGGGGCTTGGGCGACTCGCCGGGGGGCGCGGCCTGAGGACCGGTCGGCGCGGGTCCGCCGCTGAAGCCGGTGGACGCCAGGGTCGCCTGACCGAGCAGGACGTCCTTGGGCGGGATGCGGATCGTCACGCCCTCGCGGACGGCGCCATTGGCCCTGACGCGACCCTTGTTGTACTCAGCGAGTTTCTGCCAGAGGCCGGAGTCGCCGTAGTACTTCTTGGCGATGGAGAAGAGCGTCTCATTCTCCTTGACCGGGTGCATCTTCTCGACGCCCTTGGAGATCGGCAGGCCGGCTCCCGCGGGAGGCGTGACGGGCGGAGCAACAACCGTGGGCGAGCCCGGGCCGGTGGGCTGGAGCGGCTGGCCTCCGGCGGGCGGGAAGGGTGACGGGGTGGTGTCTTCCTTGGCGGCCGGCGGGGAGAAGGGCGACTCGGCGGGCTTGAACCCGGGCACTTCGCCGCCGGCTGTATCGCGCGAACCCATGACCAGGCCCGGGGGCTCATTTCCGCGGCTGGGCGGAGCGCCGGGGCCTGCTTCGGGGCCCGCCGGCGGGCGCTGAGCGACGGTGCGCTCGGGCGGCAGCTCGGGGACGGGGGGCTGATCGGGTGTTCCGGCCGATGGGTCGGGCCGGTTGAGGGCCAGATCGGGCTGGGCCTTGCCGGTCCGGGCGCGGGAGAAGTGGTCTCCCACGAGCACGCCGACGACCATCAGCACGGCAAAGCCAAGGATCAACGCCAGTTTGTGTTCACGGGTCACCGCGGTTCGTCCTTGCTGCGGGGATGGGCGTTGAGACGAGCGCCCGGCTCGAGCGAGAGTCCTTCCTCGCGGGCGATGATATCGGCGGTCAACGGGCCCGGAGCCCATTATTCAGGGGTCGTCGACCGGGGGCCAACTTCCAACGCCCGCAGACGGGCCGAGCGGGCCCTGGGATTGGCCTGGATCTCGTCCGGCTGAGCCTCCAGCGGGCGGCGGGTCAGCACGGCCGCGATGCCCTGGGTTTCGGCGGCTTCGAACCCGCGTTTGACGATGCGGTCTTCCAGGGAGTGGAATGAAATGACGGCGACGCGGGCGCCCGGATGGAGCCATCGCGGCCCGGGCCCTACGCCCACCGCCGCGGCCGCTCCGGCACGAACCTGATCGACGAAGGCCTCGAGGTTGCCGAGCTCGTCGTTGAC
Organism: Phycisphaerae bacterium; assembly: GCA_016794945.1. The sequence continues at coordinate 11,375 of JAEUIX010000039.1, read as the reverse complement.
GGCGATGCGCAGGGCCTGGAACGTGCGGGTGGCGGGGTCGATGGAGCCGGATCGCCCCCCTACTGCGGACCGGACAATGGCGGCGAGGTCGTCGGTGGTCTGGATCGGCTGTTCGGCGCGGCGTTCGACGATGCGACGGGCGACACGTCGGGCGTGGCGTTCCTCGCCGTAGCGATCGATGAGGTCTGCGAGTTCGGCCTCGCTGAGCGAGGCGACGAGCGTCGCGGCGGACGTTGGCGAGGCCGGGTTGAGCCGCATGTCGAGCGGGCCGGGGCGGGAGAAGGACAGGCCGCGGGTCGGATCGTCCACCTGATTGGAGGCGAAGCCGACGTCGGCGAGGACGGCGTGGGCGACGATGCCGCGGCGAGCGAGCTCGGCGGGGAGGGCGGCGAAGTTGCCGTGGATGGGGGTGACTGGGACGCCGAGGGCTTCGACGGCGCGGGTTGCGGCGGCGAGGTTGGCCGGGTCGAGGTCGTTGAGGATGATGCGGCCGGCGGGTCCGACGGCGCGTGCGGCGTCGGCGGCGTGGCCGCCGAGCCCGGCGGTGGCGTCGGCGAAGGTCTGGCCCTGGGCGAGGCACAGGAGGTCCGCGACCTGTCGTCGGAGCACGGGATTGTGGGCCGGTCGGGTCACGGCACGAGCGTACGGCGGGCGTGTAGGCTGCGGCGGCACGGCGGGGCGTGCTGGAGGCAGCGATGACACGAGCGGTGGTGCTTGGCGGCGGGATGGTTGGGTCGGTGATGGCGGTGGACCTGGCGCGGGAGCGCGGGGTTCGCGTGACGGTGGCCGATGCTCGCCCGGCGGCGCTGGCGGCCGTGCGGGAGCGTGCGCGGCGCGCGGGCGTGCGCGTGGAGACGGTCGAGGCGGATCTGGCCAGCGCGGGGCGGGTGCGGGCGCTGGCGCTGGGGGCGGAGGTGGTGCTGGGGGCGATGGCCAGCGGCATCGCGTTCAACGCGCTCAAGACGGTGATCGAGGCGGGGCGGCCGTATGCGGACATCTCGTTCATGCCGGAAGACGCGTGGGACCTGGACGGCCTGGCGAAACGCAAGGGCGTGTGCGCGGCGGTGGATATCGGCGTGGCGCCGGGGATGAGCCACGTGTGCGCAGCGCAGGGGGCGCAGCGTCTGACGCGGTGCGAGTCGATCGAGATCTACGTGGGCGGGCTTCCCAGGGAGCGGCGGTGGCCCTTCGAGTACAAGGCGGCGTTCAGCCCGGCGGACGTGATCGAGGAGTACACGCGCCCGACGCGGCTGGTGGAGAAGGGCGAAGTGTTGGTGCGGCCGGCGCTGAGCGAACCGGAACTCATGGACTTCGAGGGCGTGGGGACGCTGGAGGCGTTCAACACCGACGGGCTGCGGAGCCTGGTGGTGAACCGGCTGGCGCCGGACATGAAGGAGAAGACGCTGCGCTACCCGGGGCACATCGCGCTGATGCGGGCGCTGCGGGAAACGGGGTTCTTCGGGACCGAGCCGGTGGAGGCGGGCGGCGTGAAGGTGCGGCCGCGGGACCTGACGGCGGCGTTGTTGTTCCCGAAGTGGGCGTACGGACCGGGTGAGGAGGACCTGACGGTGATGCGGGTGGCGTGCGTCGGCCGATCGGGATCCCGGCGGGTGCGGCTGACGTGGGACCTGCTGGACTTCTACGACCGGGCCGGGGGCGCGACGAGCATGTCGCGGACGACGGCGTTTCCGTGCGCGATCGTGGCGCGGCTGATGGCGTCCGGGCGGCTGAAGCGCGCGGGCGTGCTGACGCCGGACCGGCTGCCGGAGTGCCGCGGGGTGTACGAGGCGCTGATGAAGGGCCACGCCGAACGCGGGGTGCGTTACCGGTTCGCGCGGGAGGCGGTCACTGCGACGCGGCGATCGTGAGCCAGCGGAGGCGGTCCTGGAGGTCGGTCAGGTCGGAGCGGATGTAGATGCGGTTGTGGCCGATCCAGTCGCAGAAGGTGTAGGGCATGGCGGCCATGAACTGGCCGATGGCGGGGTCGGTGCCGCGCTCGTTGTCCTCGATGAGCAGGACCTTGGGGCGGTGCTTGAGGAGGTCGAAGCCGTCGAGCAGGTCGAGTTCGCCGCCTTCGACGTCGATGGAAGCGAAGTCGATGTCGCCCTGGTGGTCGGCGAGCAGGGCGTTCATGGTGGTCTGGGGGACGGTGACCTTCTCGGTCCGGAACCGCGGGCCGACCTTGGCCAGGTGCTCGCGCGTGGTGGCGTTGAACGAGAGCATCCCGCCGTAGGGGTCGTCGACGAAGGTGAACTGCGCGGTGGGCGGGGCGTTGCGGCGGCCGAGGGCGGCGTGGACGACGCGGCTGGCCGAACGGCGCTGCGCGCACAGCTGGTACTTGGAGGGGATGGCCTCGACGAGCAGGCCGGTCCAGCCGACGCACTCGAAGGCGTACGAGACGGAGTAGTTGTAGCCGTCGAACGCGCCGACCTCGATGAAGAAGCCCTCGGTCTTGCGGTTGAAGAGCTCCCAGAGCCAGACGTCCTCGTTGAACTGGGCGCGGAACTCGATGGGCATGCGCGGCTTGCGGCCCTGCGCCGCCAGAACGTTGACGGCCTCGAGGGCGGAGATGCGCTGCTCGCTGCGGCGGACGGCGGCGCTGAGGAGCTTGTTCTCCTCGAGCAGGCGCTGCACGACGTCGTTGATGGGGAGCTGGGGCGGACGTTGCTGGGCCATGGTGAACGCCTGCGGTGACGGTGAAAGCCGAGTGAACGGCTACTGTAGCGGTGAGCGGGCGTTGCTCCCGGCGAGGCGGCCGGGGACCGCGGAACGCGGGGCGGCGAACGGAGCGGGCCATGGGCAGTGCACGGACGGACGGCGGAGCGACGGGTGCGGCCGGTTCGCGGCGCGCGGGGCTGACGGTGCTGCTGGCGGCGGCCGCGGGAGGGGCGCTGGTGCTGGGGGCGCGGTCGGCGTCGGTGGCCGAGCCGCCCGGTCCGGAGCCGGTGCGGATCGCGACGTGCGACGTCGTGCGGGCGTCGTCGCTGGTGATGGAGACCGAGGCCTACACCAAGCCGCTCTCGGAGCGACGGGCGGCGCTTTCGACCCAGCTTGAGGCGGGACGCAAGGAGGTCGAGGCGTTGGCCGGCCAGCTCCAGGCGCTGGGGCCGAACGAACGCGGCCCCGAGGCGCAGGCGCTCGCCCAGCGTTTTCAGCAGAAGCGCGAGGCGTACGCCCAGGCGACGCAGACGGCGGAGCGAGAGTTCGAGCAGTTCCGGGCGGCGAAGAACTTCGAGGCGTACCGCAAGGCGGTGGCCGCGGCCGACGCTGTGGCGACGCGGCGCGGGTACACGATCGTGATCGCGACGCGGGCGATGGAGGAAGGGGGCGTTCCGGTGAGCGGCCAGGCGTTCCTTCAGGGCGTGCTGGCCAGGCCGGTGATCCGGTCTCCGAAGGCTGACGACATCACGGCCGACGTGTTCGCGGAGCTCAAGGTGTCGCCGCCGGCGCCGACGGGTCCTGCCGATGCGGCGCCGCCCGGCGCGCCGACAGCGCCCGGCGCAGGGACGCCGCCAGCGAAGCCTTGACGGCGCTCATCGAGGGGCACCGGTCACCGAGCAGGCGCCGGAAGCTGGTGACGGGGCGGCCGACCAGGCCGCACGGAACGATGGCGCTGAAGTGCGACAGATCGGTGGTGACGTTGACGGCCAGGCCGTGGAGCGCGACCCACCGGCGGATGCGCACGCCCATGGCGCAGAGCTTGGCGGGGGTGCCGTCGGGCTGGGGGTCCGGGGCCCAGACGCCGGTGGCCCCGGGGTCGCGGTTGGCGGCGACGCCGAAGCCCGCGCAGCACTCGATGACGGCGGATTCGAGCAACCGCATGTAGTCGTGGATGCGCAGGCCGAAATGGTTCAGGTCGATGATCGGGTAGACCACCAGCTGGCCGGGGCCGTGGTAGGTCACATCGCCGCCCCGGTCGGTCGGCTGCAGGGCGATGCCGAGTTCGGCCAGACGATGCTCCGGCAGCAGCAGGTTGTTCCTCGCGCCAGGTCGGCGGCTGACGGTGATGACCGGCGCGTGCTCGACGAGCAGGATGACACCCTGGCGGGGCGTACCGGTCGACCGCGCGGCGATGATCGCATCGGCCTCGGCGAGCTGATGTTCGTAGGCCCGGTCGTACGCCATGAGACCGAGGTCGACGACCGGCGGGCCGTCGTCGGGCTCGGCGCTAGGGGCGGGCTGCGGCTGGGCGGGCGGGTGCATTGGAATCGGGCCCGTGGGCGGTACGATATGCCGATGCCTCGGATTCACCCCAGCGCCGTGGTCGAGCCCTCCGTTGAATTGTCGGACGACGTTCAGATCGGACCGGGGTGCGTGGTGACGGGGGCGGTGAAACTGGGCAGTGGTGTCCGGCTGATCGGCCATGCGACGATCTGCGGCGAGCTCGGCCCGGTTGAGGTCGGAGCGGGAACGACGGTGTACCCGGGGGCGTGCGTCGGGTTCGGGGGCCAGGACGCCAAGTTCAAGCCGGGCATGGCGTCGGCCGGCGTGCGGATCGGCGCTGGCGTGACGCTGCGCGAGAGCGCGACGGTTCACGCGGCGACCAAGCCGGACAGGCCGACCACGGTCGGCGACCGGGTGTACATGATGGTGTCGAGCCACGTCGGCCACGACGCGACGGTGGAGAACGACGTGACGATGGTCAACGCGGTGGCGCTCGGGGGCCACGCGCACGTGGCCGAGCGGGCGATCCTGGGGGGGTCGGTTGTGGTGCACCAGTTCGGCCGTGTGGGGCGGATGGCGTTCATCAGCGGCGGGTCGGCGTTTTCGAGCGACGTTCCGCCGTTCTGCGTCGGCGCCGGCAGGAACAACCTGACGGGCGTGAACCTGGTGGGGCTGCGCCGGGCCGGGGTCCCGCGGGAGCACATCACGCTGGTCCGCCAGGCATTCCGCGATGTGTTCCGTCGCAACCTGATGAAGAGCGAGGCGCTGGCCCGCCTGGCTGAACTTGGCGTCCAGTGCCCGCTGGTGCTGGAGATGCGGGATTTCGTGGCGACGGGCAAGCGGACGATCGCGCCGTATCGCAACCTGGGGCGGGCGTCGGGCGTGGCGGCCCCGGCCGAAGCCGCGGAAGTGTGAACGGGCCGCGGTGCGCTGCCGGGGGCTATATTGGACCGATGCGCATCACGGAAGGTGCACGTGCGGAGGCGGAGATGCACCTGTGCGTGCTTGCCAGCGGCTCGTCGGGCAACTGCTCGGTGGTCCGGCTGGGCGCGGGGGCGGACGCGGAGCTGCTGCTGATCGACCTTGGCCTGTCTCCCCGACGGACGTACCGGCTCATCGCCGAGCAGGGGCTGGACCCTCGGCGCGTGCGGGGCGCGCTGGTGACACACTTCGACCACGATCATTTCCACGCGGGGTGGGCGGCGGCCTCGGCGCGGCACTGGGCGGTGTTCGTGCACGCTTCGCACGAGCGTGACGCCGCGGCGGCGGGCCTGCGGCGCGACTCCGTGCGCGTGTTCGACGGCGCCTTCTGGCCGATGAGCGGCATCGAGGCCGACCCGGTGCTCAACGCGCACGACGAGAGCGGCACGGCATCGTTCCGGGTGGAAGGCGCCGGGGGCAGCCTGGGCTTTGCAACGGACCTTGGGTCGGTGAGCCTGGGCCTGGTGGAACGGCTTCGGCGGGTGGACGTGCTGGCGATCGAGTCGAACTACTGCCCGAAGTTGCAAGCGGCCAGCGACCGCCCGCCGTTCCTCAAGCAGCGGATCATGGGAGGCTCGGGGCACCTGAGCAACGAGCAGGCGGCCGAGGCCGTTCACCGGATCGAGCCGCGAGAGCATGTGGTGTTCCTGCACCTTTCGCGCCAGTGCAATCACCCGGAACTCGTGGGGCGCCTGCACGAGGGCGCGGATTACGCGTTCACCATCAGCGGGCACGATCGCCCGACGCGCTGGGTGCGGGTGGGTCGGCCGGGTGTGGTCGTCCGTGCGGGGGGCGTGGCGAAGGCCGCGGCGGGGAAGTGATCGGCGATCACCCACTCTGGCTGGTCATCCCGGCGTTCAACGCCGAGGCGACGGTGAGCCGCGCGGCGGCGGGGGTGGCGCATCTGCCGGGGGGGTCCCGGGCGGTGGTGGTGGACGATGGTTCGACCGACGGCACGATCGGCGCAGCGCGGGCGGCGGGCGCCGAGGTCCTGACGCAGCGCAACACCGGGCCTTCGGGGGCGCGGAACGCCGCGCTGGATGCGGCCGCGGCGGCCGGCGCCGACGTGCTGCTGCTGGACGCCGACGACGAGCTGGTGCCCGGATGCTGGGCGGCGCTGGAGTCGGCGGCGCGAGGATCGGCGGAATCGCGGCTGGTGATCGGGGAGTTTCGGCGAGTGCGACAAGGCCGTGCGGTGGACAACGGGATGGAGCGAGTGTCGGAGGTGCTGGCGCGGATGGGCGGGGACCCGGCGGCGGCGCTGCTGCCGGACACGCCCCTGAGCGCCTCGGGGCTGCTGGTGCCGCACGCGACGCTGGCCGACGGGATTCGGTTCGACCCCGGTCTCAGGACGCACGAGGACCGGGACTTTGTGTTCCGGGCGGCGGGCGGGCGGCCGCTGGCGTGCACCGCCGGCCCGGTGGCGCTGAAGCACGAGCACGACGGGCAGATGACGGTGTCGCCGGGGCTGGCGGAGGTGTTCCTGCGGGATTGCCTGGCGTTCCTGGAAAGGCACAGGGCCTCGATGCCGGCGGGGCAGGATTCGCGGCTGGGTGCGGCGCTGCGGCACTACCTCAAGCGGTACGCCAAGGCGTCGGTGCGGCTGCGCCGGCCGATCGATCGCTCGCTCTGGGCTCGCGCGGTCACGCAACTGCACGAACTCAACGAACGGCCCGGCTGGCGGACCGAGCGGTACCGCCTGCTGGCGACGGCGGCTTCGGTGCTCCGCCCCTGGTGATCGACCGCGCCGGGCGGGGCGGGGCCGTACACTTGCGGCCGCAACGGAGGCGTCATGGCTCAGCCGACCAGGAAGACCGCGAAGAAGACGGCCCGCACAGACGGTTCGAAGCGTGTGGCCAAGGCCCCGCGCGGGAAGGGCGTGCCGGCGGCGGCAGCCAGAGGTGAGGCGCTGGCCCGCGCGGTCGCGCGGGCGCTGCAGGAGGACAAGTGCACCGACGTGGTGGTGATCGACGTTCGCGAGTCGAGCCAGGTGGCCGATTACATCGTCGTCGCGTCGGGGACCAGCGACCGGCAGATGCGCACGGCGGCCGAGGGGGTCAAGAAGGCCGCGGCGGCGCTGGGGGACCAGGTGGTGCGGAGCAACCTGGACGAACGGACGACGTGGGTGGTGCTGGACCTGGTGGACGTGATGGTGCACATCTTCGAGCCGAACACGCGGGCGTTCTACGACCTGGAGATGCTCTGGGGCGATGCGCCGAGGCTGGAGCTGGCCGGGGGCGTGCCGGCGTCGCGGCCCCGCGGGCGGGCCGAGGACGGCGCGGCGTAGCGGCGGACGGCTACCCTGCAGGCCCATGCTCAGGCAGGTGCTGCACAGCAAGATCCACATGGCACGGGTGACCGAGGCTCGCCCGGACTACATCGGGTCGATCACGATCGACGCGGACCTGCTGGAGGCCTGCGGCATGCGCGTGAACGACGCGGTGAGCGTGGCGAACTGCCGGAACGGGGAGCGGTTCGAGACGTACATCTTCCGGGGCAAGCCGGGGTCGGGGGCGATCGAGGTGAACGGTGCGGCGGCGCACCTGGTGCGGCCGGGCGACAAGCTCATCATCATGCACTACGCGTGGATGAGCGACGAGGAGTACCGCCAGAACCGGCCGAGGGTGCTGATCATGGGAGACGGCAACCGCGTCGCCGAGGTCATGCGCTATGAGCCGTCGTAAGGCCGCATCGCGTGCGCCGGCGCGCGGGTCGAAGGCTGTGCGCCCGGCGGCGACGCGCAGCGCGGTGGTGCGCGTTCGGACGCGCGGCGCGCCCGGCGCGGCGTACGACGTGCGGATCGGGGCCGGGTTGCTGGCGCGGGCGTTGCCGGGGCTGATCGGGCCCGGGGGCGGGGCGCTGCTGGTGATCGACGCAGGGCTGCCCGCCGGGCTGGTGGGGCCGGTGGTGCGCGCGTGCGAGGGCGCGAAGGTGCGCTGGGGGGCGTGCGTGGTCGACGCGCGCGAGTCGGAGAAGTCGCTGGGGACGGTGGAGCGCGTGTGCGCGGAGGCCGCGGGCCTTCGGCTGGAGCGCGGCGGGTGCATCGTGGCGCTGGGGGGCGGCGTGGTGGGCGACGTGGCCGGCCTGGCGGGGGCGGTGTACCGGCGCGGGGTGCGGGTGATCCAGTGCCCCACGAGCCTGCTGGCGATGGTGGACGCGTCGGTGGGCGGCAAGACGGCGGCGAACCTGACGGTGAAGGGTGAGGACGGCCGAGCTCGTCTGCTGAAGAACATGGTGGGCGCGTTCCACCAGCCGGCGGCGGTGGTGTGCGACGTGGCGGCGCTGGCGTCGTTGCCGGACCGCGAGCTGCGGTGCGGACTGGCCGAATGCGTGAAGCATGCGCTGATGGGCCCGATGCTGGGCGACGCATCGATGTGGAAGTGGCTGGCGTCGCGGATCGACCGAGTGGTGGCGCGTGAGCCCGGCACGCTGGTGGAACTGATCCGTCGGAACGTCTCGGCCAAGGCACGGGTCGTGCGTGCCGATGAACGCGAGACGGCCCGGCGCGGCGCGGGGAGGGCGGCGCTGAACCTGGGCCACACGTATGCGCACGCGCTGGAGGGCCTGGCGGGGCTCTCGTGGCGGAGCGCGGACGGCGGGGTTGAACTCGGCCCGCTGAAGCACGGCGAAGCGGTGGGCCTCGGGCTTCTGGCGGCGGTGCGCACGAGCGTCCGCCTGCGGATGCTGGCGGCCGGAGCCGACGGGCCGCTTGCGGATCTTCTGGAGCGGGTGGGGCTGCCGACGCGGGTGGAAGGGTTGCCGGCGAGCGAGGCGGTGGCCGAGCGGATGCGCGACGACAAGAAGGTCGCCGGGGGCGTGCTGCGGCTGGTGCTGCCCGTGCGGGGCGGACGTGTGAAGGTGGTCGATCGACCGGCGATGGCGGCGGTGCGGGCGGCGATCGACTCGCTGCGGGCCTAAGGCTGGACCGATCGCCCAACTTCAAGCGCAAAGAACGCGCCGGCCGATAGTGTCCCTCCGGACGGAGTCCGGCCGCGAGGCGACCGCCGACGCAGCCACGACGGGTCCCGTCCGCCGGGAGCCAGGCGTGCGCACGATCGCGATCATCAATCAGAAGGGCGGCTGCGGCAAGACGACGACGGCGATCAATCTGGCGGGGGTGTTCGCCCGCGCCGATCTGCGCACGCTGCTGGTGGACCTGGACCCACAGTCTCACTGCGCGGCGGGGCTGGCGATCCCGGAGCAGCGGATCGACGTGCAGATCGGTGATGCGATGCTGGCCGGTCCGGAGAAGGCGATCGACTGGACGCGGCTCTTGTGGCGTGTCGGCAGGAATTTGGACCTGGCGCCGAGCACGGTCCGGCTGGCGGGCATCGAGGCGCCGCGCGGGGGATTGACGACCGCGGACCGAGCCGAGCGGCGGCTGGGCGACGTTCTGGTGCGCCTGGCGGACCAGTACGATGTGTGCCTGATCGACTGCGCCCCGTCGATCGGGCTGCTGACGTTCAACGCGCTGCTGGCGGCGACCGAGGTGCTGATCCCGGTCGAGACCGCGTTCTTCGCGCTGCAGGGCTCGACCAAGCAGGTGAACACGATCCGGTCGATCGGCCGGAAGCTGGGGGCGGCGCCGCCGTTCCGGCTGCTGCCGACCATGCACGACCCGTCGAGCACCCTGGCGGGCGACGTGCTGGAGGAACTCCGCCGGCGGTTCGGCGACAAGGTCTCGCCGGTGGTGATCCGTCTCGACGGTCGGTTGCGCGAGGCGGCGAGCTTCGGCCAGCCGGTGATCGAGTACGCGCCGGAATCGACCGGCGCGCACGACTACCAGGCGCTGGGCCGCTGGCTGCTCGAGCACGCGCCGGCCGACGGCTCGCCGGCGCAGGAACCGGAGATCGAGCCGGCCGGCCCCGTAAACGTGTTGCCCGGCGCGGCGGACGGGCTGCTTTCTCCCCGTACCGGCGAGCCCATCGCGCCGGAGAGCCCCGCCGCAGAGGCGCCGCCAACGCCGGCGGACGCCGCGGCGTCGGCACGCAGCCGTGCCGATGAGGTGCAACACCTGGCGTCGCGGCTTGCCGGCCGGACCGGGGCGGCGGTGACGCTGACCGAACCGGAGCGGAGCGCATCACAGACCGCGACGCTTCAGCAGGCTCTGGCGGGCGTGCTTGGCGTCCGGCCGACGGGCCAGGGCGTGCTGTTCGTGCAGCCGGCGGCGATCGGCACGTCGATCTCGGTGGCGGGCGATTTCAATGGCTGGTCGGCGGAAACGCACCCGATGCGGCTGAACCCGTCGCTGGGGGTGTTCGAGCGGACGATTCCGCTGCCGCCCGGGCGGCACCAGTACCGCATCGTCGTGGACGGGCGCTGGATCCCCGACCCGTACAACCCGATCGAAGCGATCAACCCGTTCGGCGGCGCCAACAGCGTGGTGGTGGTGCCCGAGGCTGATCGAATCCGCGTCTGACCGACCGACCAGGAATCCAACGTGCCCGCTGATCCATTCGACGCGCTGACCGACCTGTTTCTCGGGGAGCTTTCGCCCCAGCACGCGCGGGCGCCGCGCGAACCATCGCCGACGCTGCGCCCCGGCGCGAGCCGCGCGGGCGCCGGGCATCGCGAAGGCTCGGCTCCGGCGCCGGTCGAGCGGCTCATCCTGGGTCACCTGCCGGTGATGGCCGGCGCCTGGCTTTCGCAGTACGCCCGGGCGGCGGCGGACGGCCTGGGCAAGCCGGTCGCGCTGGCGCGGCCGGAGGCGGGGCAACGGCGCGTGGAGGTGTTCGAGCCGGCGGGGGCGGCGCGGCGGCCGATCCCGCACGCGGGGACGTACGAAGAGGCGGTGCGCGTGGCGAGCGCGGTGTGCGGGGTGCTGCTGATCGCCGGCGAAGATCCGGGCACGCGGCCGGACCGGTGCACGCTGCTGACCAGCGGCGACGAAGCCGGAATCGTGGCGAGCTACCAGCTGCTCAAGTCGATGGGCGCGGCGTTGAACGGGGCGCCGGTGGGCGCGTGCATCGCGGGCGCGACGGGCGAGCCGGCGCTGCGGGCGCACCGCAGGCTCGCCGAGGCGGCGAACAACTTCCTGGGCATGCCCCTCGAGCAACGACCGCCCTTGGCGCGGATCGAATCGTCGCGCGCCTCGGTCTGCCTGTACGACGAGCGCACCGCGGACGAGCCGCAGCCGATGCCGTCGCAACCGTAGGGCCCTGATGCGGGTCCGATCGCCGCCGATTCGGAGCTCGCGGAGCCGCCCGCACCGGCCCCCAGGCCGAGCACCC
>JAEUIX010000250.1 GCA_016794945.1 Phycisphaerae bacterium | reverse complement strand
TGGGCACGCCCTCGGGCCAGCGCGTGCGCAGATCGGCCAGGCCGCCGCCGGCGCGCTCCAGCAGCAGCCGCCACTGCCACTGGCTGTGGTCGAGCCTGTAGAGGCGCTGCTGGCGCGCCTCGCTGAGCGCGGGCCAGGTGCCCGTGCCCAGCAGCGATTCGACGCCCAGCAGCACCGTAGTGGGCACGCTGGCCCAGAAGCCCCGCGCGCGGATCGCCGGCCAGGCCGCCAGCACCGGCGCTCCGGCCACCAGCAGCATCGCCGCGACGGCGACGGCCCAGCGCCGGCGCGTGCGCCGCAGGTCGCGCGGCGCGCGGGCCACGCGCCCGCACTCGGGGCACGTGACCGGGGCGAACGTCCCCGTGTCGGCCGCGGGCGAGACCGCGCCCAGGTCGTACCAGCAGCGCGGGCAGCGCAGCCGCCCGCGCGGGCGGTCGCGCCACAGCGACCAGTACAGCAGCGGAGGCCCGAGCAGCAGGCACGCGACGGCCCCCGCGTAGATCACCCAGTCTGGCGGGTTGGGCCAGGTCACGCGTGGATGGTAACCGCCCCGGCGGCGCCTACCGGGCGGGTGCCAGCTCTTCCAGCGGCCGGCCGATCGACGGCACCGCCGACCGCTTGAACGCCGCGACCGCCTGGTCGATCTCCTCGTTGGTCAGCGTGCGCGCCGGGTCGCGGAAGGTCAGGCGGAAGGTGACGTTCTTGGCGCCGGCGCGGGCCGGGTCGCGGTAGACGCCGACGAACGCGCACGATTCCAGCGGGCCCAGGGCCGCGCGGTGCTCGCGCACCAGCCGCTCGACGCCGCTCCAGGGCGTGGATTCGTCCACGACGATCGTCAGGTCCTTCTCCACGGGCGGGAACCTGGGCAGTTCGTGGGCCATCGCCCGCGGGGGGTAGAGCGCGATCAGCTCGCCGAGGTCGAGTTCGGCCGCCGCGGCCCCCTGGGCCAGGTCGTGCGACCGCAGTACGTCCTGGGCGATGAGCCCGAGCGTGCCGAGGCGCCGGCCGTTGAGCGAAACGGCGGCGCAGGCGGCGGGGTCCCACGCCGGCTGGGGCGGCGGGCAGGGCTCGATCGCCAGCGCCGCGCCGGGTCCGGCCATCGCCTCGACCGCGGCCTCGACCGCGCCGCGCGCCACGCGCACCGCGTGCTGGCGGCGGTCGATCTCCTTGCCCCCGGTGGCCGCCACGTCCAGCAGCAGCGCCAGCGAACGACGCTCCACGGTCGCGCCCGAGCCGGACTGCTGCGCGTAGGTCGCGGCCAGTTCGAACAGCCGCACGCCGCCGTCGTGGCGGGTGCGCGCATCCTGGTTCGCCTTGCGGCAGGCCAGCAGCCCGGTGAGCACGCTCGGGCGGAGGCTCGGCTCGGCGCCGCGACGCTCGTCGGGCAGGCTGATGGTCTCCACGCCGGCGGCCAGCCAGGGCGCGGCCTTCTTCGGCGAGGTGAAACTGAACGTCAGCGCTTCGAAGAAGCCCAGGCCCGCCAGCACCTCGGCCAGGCGGCGCTCGGCGCGCTCGGCCGGCTGCGCGGGGCCGACGCGCACCGGCAATCGCTCCAGCACCGGGATGCGGTCGTAGCCCACGGTCCGCGCCACTTCCTCGATCAGGTCCTCCTCGATCCGCAGGTCCGGCCGGTGCGCCGGCGGGGCGCACTCCAGCACCGCGCCCGCGGGCGAAGGCCGGGCGGTCACGGCCACGCCCTGGGCCGCCAGCGCACGTTCGGCCGCGGCGTCGTCGACCGGCGCGCCGAGCACCGCCCGCAGGCGGGCCGCGCGCAGCGTGATGGAGCGGGCCGGCTCCGGCGGAGCGCCGACGCGGGCCACGCCGCCCTGCACCCGGCCGCCGGCGACCTCGGCCAGCAGGCCGACGAGCCGCCGCCGGGCGTGCTCGACGGTCGCGGGGGGCACCCAGCGCTCGTAGCGGTGCGAGGAATCGGTGCGGATCTGCAGGCGCCGGGCCGCGGCGCGGACCATCGCCGGCCGCCAGGTGGCGACCTCGAGCACGACGGCGGTGGTGCGGTCGTTCACGGCGGTTTCGGCCCCGCCCATGATGCCGGCGAGGCTGACGGGCCCGCGCCCGTCGGCGATGACCCATTCGCCGGGGGCCAGGTCGCGCGTGGACCCGTCGAGCAGCGCCAGGCGCTCGCCCTTGGCGGCCGAGCGGACGGTGAGCGTCCCCCCGCGGAGCGAGGCCAGGTCGAAGACGTGGCTGGGCTGGCCGAGTTCGTGCAGCACGAAGTTGGTCACGTCGACGATGCAGTTGATGGACCGCTGGCCGATGGCCTCGAGCGCCTCGCGGAGCCACTGCGGGCTGGGGCCGGGGCGCAGGTCGGTGACGACGGTGGCGGTGAACAGCGGGCACGCGCCGTGGTCGGCGTTGTCGACGGCGATGGGGCAGGGGCCGGCGTCGGCCGCGGGCGGGACGGCCGGCGGGCGGAGCGTGCGGCCGGTGGCCGCGGCGATCTCGCGGGCCACGCCGAGGTGGCAGAGCACGTCGCCCCGGTTGCTGGTGACCTCGACGTCGAGCAGTTCATCCCCGCCGGGCAGGGGCTGTCGCGACTCGATGGGGAAACCGGCGAAGGTGAGCGCGTGCTCGGCCTCGTCGGCGGAGGCGGGGCGGTCGAGCAGGCGGTTGAGCCAGGCGAGAGAGGCCTTCATGGGGCAGAGGGTATTCGCCGACGGGCAAGCAGCGGGCAAGCGGCGGACGGGCGGCGCGGGCGCACCGGCGCGGGCCGGGCGGCGGGCCCCAGGCGTCGCGGGCGGCCGGGCCGCCGGAGTGGGACGGGCTCATGCATCGGGTTACTATGGATAGACTTGGGGCGTGTCGCACACCGCCTGGGCCAGGCCGGCGCTGCTTCAGGGCACGATGGAAGTGCTGGCGCTGGCGGTGCTGGCGCACGGCCCGCGCCACGGCTACGCGATCGCCCGGGAGATCGAGCGGGTGAGCAACGGGGCGCTGACGATCGAGGAAGGGACGCTCTACCCGGCCCTGAAGCGGCTGGCAAAGCGGGGCGATCTGGCGTGGGAATGGCGGCCGACGGCGACGGGCCGGCGTGGGCGCACGTACCGGCTGACCGACGCGGGCCGGCGGCGGCTGGCCGAGCAGGCGGCGCTCTGGCGGACGTTCTCGGGCGCGGTGGCGCGGGTGCTGGAGTTCGGAGGCCCGGCCTTCGGCGGGGCCGATCTGTCGATCGAGATCACCGAGTAGGCGCTGCGGACACCTCGGGTGTCGATGGGTATGAACTTCGCGAACCCGGCCCCGGTTCGGGCCGAAGAGGGATGTACCATGGACCCGTCGGCGGGCGCCCCGGGCCCCGCGCCGGACAGGAGACGACGCGATGAAGACCAAGACCGCCCCGAAGTCCACGAGCAAGACCGCCCGCAAGCCGGCCAACGGCAAGGCGGCGCACCGCGCCAACGGCATGAGCGCCACGGCGACGGCCAAGCGCAAGGGCGCGCCGTCGCACGCGTCGATCGCGTACGACGCGGTGCCGCCGATGGGCGAGAAGCCGACGATCTACGTGAACGGGAAGATGGTGCCCAAGAACCAGGCGATGGTGAGCGTGTACGACCACGGCCTGCTGTACGGCGACGGGATCTTCGAGGGGATCCGGGTGTACGGGGGCAAGATCTTCAAGTGCGGGCAGCACATGGAGCGGCTGTGGCGGTCGGCCGAGGCGCTGCGCCTGCGGATCCCGGTGTCGCGCGAGGAGATGGTGCAGATCATGCGCGAGTGCATCGAGGCCAACGGGATCGTCGAGGGGTACATCCGCCTGGTGGTCACCCGCGGGTACGGCACGCTGGGGCTGGACCCCCGCAAGTGCCCGGTGCCGGGGATCATCTGCATCGCCGACCAGATCCAGCTCTACCCCAAGGAACTGTACGAGACGGGGATGAAGGTGATCATCGCCAAGCGGCCGCGCACGCCCATCGAGTGCCTGGACCCGCGCGTCAAGAGCCTGAACTACCTGAACAACATCCTGGCGAAGGTCGAAGCGATCGACGCGGGGTGCCTCGAGGCGGTGATGCTCAACGCCGAGGGGTACGTCTGCGAGTGCACCGGCGACAACATCTTCATGGTGCAGAACGGCGCCGTCTTCACCCCGCCGACCGAGGCGGGCATCCTCGAAGGCGTGACGCGCCGGTTCGTCATGGACCTGTGCGCCGAGCTGGGCATCCCCTGCAACCTCAAGAACATCAAGCCCGAGGAGCTCAAGGCCGCCGACGAGGTCTTCCTCACCGGCTCGGCCGCCGAGATCATCTCCGTGGCGCAGATCGACGACATCAAGATCGGCGGCCGCACCGAGGGCCCGGTCACCCGGCGTCTGCGCGAGGCCTTCCGCAAGGTGGTCACCAGCAACCACGTGCCGGAGGATTGAGCCGGAGGTCCTCGACGCACGGTAGTTCCAGCGCACCCCCTCGAACCCGGCGGCCTCCCGCCGGGTTTTTGTTCACGCCCGGACCGCGCCGATCGCCCAGTTTCACGCCGACGGCCGCCGAACACCCCCCCGGACGGTCCGGCGGACTGGAATGAACCGCCGGCCGGGGTAGTCTGTAGTGTCGGAGCACGCATTCACGCGGGTCGGTGGTTCGGGCGAGGCCGTTTTTCGAGCACGCCCTGCCCGGTCCGTACCGCCGCGGGGCAACCCGACGGCCGTTCGGACCGAACAGATGGACCCGGGAGTGATGCATGCAGGATCGTCCGCTCGACCGTCGTGAGTTCCTCAAGCGCACCGGCTATATCGCCGGGGGCGTCGCCGCGCTGGGCGGGGCGGGGGCCCTGGCCTGGCGGGCCGGGGCGCAGCCGCCGATGGTCCTGCCGAGCCAGCGCAAGCCCAACAACTTCTCGGACCTGCACATCCGCCTGGTGATGGCGCCGGGTACGGCGAACATTCTGCCCGGCGCGCCGACGGACGTGTGGCGGTACACGGGCACGGTGCTCTCGGGCCGGTCGCGCCAGCTCGAGCCGATCCCCGGCTCGTACCTGGGGCCGACGATCCACGTGGCGCGGGGCAACCGCGTGCGGGTGCGGATGGAGAACGCGCTGCCCGAGGCGACGATCACCCACTGGCACGGCCTGGACGTGCCCGAGGACCAGGACGGCCACCCGCGCCACGCGGTGCTCCCCGGCGAGGTGTACAACTACGACTTCACGGTCAACGAGCGCGCCGGGCTCTACTGGTACCACCCGCACCCGGACATGCGCACCGCCGCGCAGGTCGTCAAGGGCCTGGCCGGGCTCATCCGCGTCACCGACGATCACGAGGCCAAGTTCGACCTGCCCTCGGGCGAGTACGAGATCCCCCTGGTGATCCAGGACCGCACCTTCGACGCCAACAACCAGATCGCCTACGCGCCCGGCGCGCTGCTGGGCTACCTGGGCAACCAGGTGCTGGTCAACGGCTTGCCCTCGCTGGCCAAGACCTGCCGCACGCGCTGCTACCGCCTGCGCATCATCAACGGCTCCAACGCCCGCACCTACAAGCTCGCCTGGGACGACGGCACGCCCGTGACCGTCATCGGCACCGAGGGCGGCCTGCTCGAAGCCCCCGTCACACGCCCCTACGTCATGCTCACGCCCGGCGAGCGGCTCGACGTCTGGGCCGACTTCTCCTCCAAGACCGTCGGCAGCCAGATGATCCTGCGCAGCCTCGCCTGGACCCCCGGCGGCGTCGGCGGCGGCGGCCAGGCCCCCGTCAACGGCGCGCCGATGACCATCGCCACCTTCAACATCGCCGCGGCGGCGAGCGAGTACCGCGCGCTGCCGCAGTACTTCGGCGACTTCGAGACGCTCACGCTGGCGCAGGCCTCCAACGCCGGCTCGCCGCGGGTCTTCCCGATCACGTACATCCTCTCAGGCGGGCAGCCGGTGTGGCTGCTCAACGGCGCGGTGTTCGACATGAACACCACGCTGCCCAACGAGAACATGCCGCGGAACACGGTGGAGCTGTGGGAGATCCGCAACACGCAGGCCAGCCCGGTGATGCCGCACCCGATCCATTTCCACGGGCGGCACTTCCAGGTGCTGCAGCGCATCGGCCCGACGGGCGGGGCGAACCTCACGGCGTACAACACGGTGAACCAGGGGTTCATCAACACGGCCTGGAAGGACACGCTGCTGGTCATGCCCGGCGAGACCGTGCGCCTGCTGGTCCGCACCAGCGACTTCCCGGGGCTGTACGTCTACCACTGCCACCTGCTCGAGCACGAGGACATGGGCATGATGCGGAACTTCCGCATCATGCCGTGACGCACGCCCGCGTCAGGCCGAGGGCCGCGGGCCGTCCTCCGCCGGCTCGACGTGGATGAGCACGTTGCGCACGCTGGGCACCGCGGCCCGCACGGCGCCCTTGACCTTGCCCGACAGCACGTGCGCATCGCGCACGCTCATGCCCCCGTCGACGTGCAGGTGCATGTCGACCAGGTGCTCGCCGCCGATGGAGCGGGCGAAGACCTTCTCCACGTCGCGCACCCCCGGCACCGCCCCGGCCGCCAGGCGCACCTGCGCCTCGAGCGCCTCGGGGTGCTCGTCGAGCAGCTCGGCCAGCGGCCGGCGCATCACCCGCACCGCCCCGGCGATGATCACCCCGCTGGCCACGAGCGCCGCCACCTCGTCGGCGATCACGTACGCCGGCGGGCCGTAGACGGCGACGGCGATGCCCACGAACGCCGCGGCGGAAGTGATCGCGTCCGAGCGGTGGTGCCAGGCGTCGGCGTGCAGCGCGCTGCTGCCGGACCCGCGGGCGGCGCGCCGGGCGACGGCGTGCATGGACTCCTTGACGACGACGACGGCGATGAGCACCCAGAGCGTCCAGGCGGCGGGCGCCGGGTGGGGCGTCATGATCTCGCGCACAGCCTCGAAGGCGATGGCCAGCCCGGCGATCACCAGCATGCCCGAGACGATGAACGCCGCCAGGGCCTCGGCCTTGCCGTGCCCGTAGGGGTGCGTCTGGTCGGCCGGACGCGCGGCCCATCGCAGGCCGGACCAGACGATGAACGACCCCAGCACGTCGGCCAGCGATTCGACCGCGTCGGCCACCAGGGCCGAACTGTTGCCGACGATGCCGGCCAGCAGCTTGCCGCCGGCCAGGGCCGAGTTGGCCGCCGCGCCGAGCATGGCGATGCGGAGCGAGCGCGCGGTGTCCGTCTGGCCGGGCACGCGTCAAGGGTACGGGCCGGAGCGGGGGGCTGGGTGAGACGGGTCGACCACGGAGACACGGAGACACGGAGCGGAAGACCGGGAGGAAGAGGGGAGATGTGGATGGGGTTCGAACCGGCGCCGCCGGGGCGTTCCCGCTGGGCGTGTTCACGATTCTGCCCCGACGGGGGCGGCGGGATCGCCAGCACGGGTGCGGTGGGGCGATCGCCTTGCGCAGCGACTCGGTTGTGGAGGGCCGATGCGGGTTCGCCCCCCAGCTCGAACAGGCCGGCGGATGCACGGAGCCTACGGCTTGCCGGCGTTGCGGAGTTCGTGCCGCGCCCAGCACTCGTAGGCGCACAGCGACACAACGCAGGCGATCCGCTCCGATCGCCGCTCCGCATCCCGCTCCGATGGACCAGTCGCGGGGATCTCGCGCGCGAACCGCTCGACGTACGTGCGGAGAAGCGGTGTGACCTCGGCAATGAAATCGTCCCGTGCTGGCGGCATGGGCCGGGCGTCGAGCCCCAGTTCGTTCAACCCCTCGAAGAACGCCTGGTACCTGCTGCCGTGGTCCGTCGCGTCCCGACACAGGGCGGCGGCCGCGCGCATGAGCGGTGTGTGGCCCTCTGCATCCTGCGCCAGCGGGTTCGCTCCCGCTCGGAGCAGCGCCTCGGTCTTCGCGTCGTTCTGGTCGCCGGCATCGACGGCGGCATGGAAGAGCAGAGGCAGCTCAACGTGCGTGCAGGAGTCCTCCCCGCATTCGCGCTTGGCGCACACCGCGTTGGGATCCGCGCCGAGCTCGCAGAGCACGCGGACTTCGAGCGCGGTGCCCGCGTC
>JAEUIX010000221.1 GCA_016794945.1 Phycisphaerae bacterium | reverse complement strand
CTCGACGACGGCGTCGTGTACCGAACCGACCGCCTCGGGCTGGTCGCGGCGTACGAGGCCCAGAGCGGCCGCCCGCGCTGGGTGCGCCGGTTCGGCTCCGAACCGACCGACTCCACGGCCGTGAGCAACGCCTGGCAGATGAGCCTGCCGGTCGTCCGGGGGCCCTGGCTCTACACCGTCGCGCCCGACCGTTCGGGCGTCGCGCGGATCGAACGCGACTCCGGCAGGCTCGACGGCGTTATCCCGTCAGACCGCCTGGCCGGTCCCGCGTACCTCGTGGCCGCCGGGCCGCTGCTGGCCTGCGTCAGCGACACCCGCATCGCCACCGTGCCCTTCGACGCTCCCGAGCCCTGGGCCCAGCGCACGGTCAGGCTCTCGCCCGTCATCGCGCCGCCGGGTCTGCGCGGGCGCGTGGCCGCCGCCGGGCAGCGCCTGCTGGCGCCCGTCACGACAGGCGTCCTGGTCATCGACACGGCCAACCCGACCGAGCTCGCCGGCACCATCGAGCTCGACACGTCGGGCAACCCCATGGCCTGCGACGACCAGCTCATCGTCGCAGACGACGCGCGCCTGCACTCCTACCTCTCGTGGGAAAAGGCCGACGCCATCCTCACCCAGCGCGTCGGCCAGTCGCCCGACGACCCGTCGCCCGCCGTCACCCTCGCCGAACTCTCCCACCGCGCCGGCAAGGCCCCGCGGTTGCTGTTCGCGATCGACGCGGCCGTCGCGGCCTTCGGTCGCGCCGCCGATGCCGACCGCGCCGAGGTCCAGCGCCGCAGGCTCTTCGACGCCGTCGCCGCCATGGTCGAGGGTCTGCTGGCGCCGGCCCCGGCCGCGCCCACCGGCGGTCCCGACGGGCACGCCCAGGTCGCCCTCGACCCCGCCGTCGCAACCGAGCTGATCGATCGCCTGGCTGTCCTGGCCCGTCGGCCGGAGGAATCCGCCGCCCAGCTGCTGCTGGCCGGACGGGCCGCCGCCGACGCCGGCCGGGCCGCGCAGGCCGCCGCGGCGTTCCAGCGCGTGCTGGCGGATGCGCGCCTGGCGTCGTCGAGCTGGAACGCCGGGCGGGGGCTCGTCCGCGCGGCCGACGAAGCGACGCGCCGGCTCGAGCTGGTGGTCGCCGGGGCGGGGCGCAGCGCGTACGGCGCGTTCGACGCCGAGGCCGATGCGGCCGTGGCGCAGCTGTCGCCCGCGGCCAGCGCCGAGGCCATGGAGACGATCGCGCATCGCTACCCGCTGGCGCAATCGACGCCGGCGCTCTGGACGCGCATCGCCGCCTCGTACCGCGAGGGCGGCCGGCTGCGCGCCGAGGCCCGAGCCCTGGAGCTCGGCCTGCAGCGGGCCGAGGGCATGCCCGACGCTCCGCCGGCGGTGGTCGGCGAGCTGGCCGGCCGGCTGGTCATGAACCTCAAGCAGCGCGGGCTGCTCGTGGCCGCGGGCACGGTGCTGCAACGCTTCGGCACGCGCTTCCCCGGCGCCACCCTCACGGTCGAAGGCCGCCCGGCCGACCTGACGCGCCTGCGGGGCGACGTGGGCGCCGAGCTGCTGGCCCAGCGCCGCTGGCCCAGGGCCGGCGCGCCCGAGGCGGGCGCGGCCCAGCTCGTCACCCATTGGACGCTCATGGAGCCGGAGATCCGGCCGACCACCCCGCTGGCCCCGCAGTTCGTCGTCATGCAGGCCGAGGACGGGCGTGTCGGCCTGTGGGGCGTCGATGCCCCCGGCGCGCCGCTGGCGCCCCTCTGGACCAGCGAGCCCCCCAAGGACCCCGTGGCCCTGGTCAAGGTGGACCGCACCAGCGCGTACTTCTACTGGGCCACCGCCGCCGGCGGCGTGATCACGCGGGTGGACGCGGCTTCCAGGACCGTCGTCTTCCGCAGCGAACCCTTCAACGGCTACTTCCCGCCGGGCGGCCCGGCGACGCCGCCGAACCCATCAGACCGCATGCGTACGCCGCTCGACGGGGTGCGATCGACCGGCGAGCTGCTGGCGACGTCCGACGAGCGGACGCTGGCCCTGGTGGAGCGCACCGGCCGAGCGGTCATCCTCGACTCCGATACCGGCGCGGTGCTCTGGGCCGGCGTGCTGCCCCTGACGCGGATCGTCGACTGCGACCTGATCGCCAGCGTGCTGGTGGTGGCCGGCGAGCGCGAGCGGCGCGGGCCCGGCGGCGCCGTCACCGATGTGGCCCCCGCGCTGGCTGCCGTCGACGCCCGCAGCGGGCGCGAGCTGCGCCAGATCGAAAGCCCCGGCGGCCCCGTCCGCTGGCTGCGCCTGACCGACGCCGGCGACCTGGTGGCCGGCGTGCAGACCGCCGTGGCCTCGTTCGACCTGGAGACCGGCGCGCTCAACTGGAAGATCGGCCAAGGCTCCGCCTCGACCAGCATCGACGCCTGGGCCGTCGGCGATCGCCTGCTGGTGCTCGGCGAGGACCGAACCCTCTGGCAGGTTTCCGTCGCCAGCGGCGCCGTCGGCCCTTCGTCGCTCGACACGCGCGGCCGCTTCGACACCTCGTCGCACGTCTACGGCGCCGCCACGCCCGACGGCGGCATCGCCTTCCGATCGCCGCAAGGCGTCGTCGTGTTCGACGCGCGCGGCGAGCTCCGCGGGACCGACGCCATCGCCGCCACCGACAACCTCGTCCCGCCGGCCCCGACCGCCTCCGGATTCGTGACCGTCTCCATGGCCGGAACCGCCGTGCGAGACGCCGACGGCCAGTCCCTGTTCACCGTCTACACCCTCGGCCCGACCGGCGTGCTCCAGACCTCGACGACCGTGCAGCTCGGCGCCGTGCCCGGGCGCGTGGCCCTGCTCGACGGCCGGCTGCTCATCAGCGCGGGCCGGCACACCGCCGTCTACACCACGCCCGATCGGTAGAGATCCCTCACTCCCCGGCGCTCTGCGCCGGGTCCCGCCCCTGCTCGATCTCGCGGATCTCCGTCAGCCGGCGCGCGTGCCGCCCGCCCTGGAACGGCGTGCCCAGCCACACCTCGGTGATCTTCTCGATCAGCCGCTGGCCCAGAAGGTCCGCCGACAGGCACAGGATGTTCGCGTCGTTGTGCGTCCGGCTGATCTCGGCCGTCAGTTCGTCGTGCGCCAGCGCCGCCCGGACCCCCTTGACCTTGTTCGCCGCGATGCACATGCCGATGCCCGTGCCGCAGATCAGCACGCCCCGCTCGGCCCGTCCGTCGGCCACCGCGTGCCCGACCGCGAACGCGGGGATCGGGTAGTCGCACGTGTCGCCCGTCAGCGCCGACAGCACGTCGACCTCGTGCCCCAGCGCCCGCAGACGCTCCACGACCTGTCTGGCGCTGGCCGCGCCCCGGTGATCCGCTCCGACGGCGATCTTCACGCGTCCAGCTCCTTGAGTCGGCGCTCGATCATGGCCTTCATCCGCGCCGCCACCGAACTGTATTGGGCCGCCGGCTGCCCGATCGGATCGGCAATGTCCTCCCCGCGCGGGTCCAGCAGGAACACCCGGTCCCGCGCCTCGGGGACCAGGTCCAGCACCCCGCGCAGGTGCGACCGCGTCATCACGTACACCGCGTCGGCCTGCTCCACGCTCTCACGCGACAGCCCACGCGCCCCACCGGGCGCCGGGTCGTACCCCAGCTCGCGGAGCGCGGCGGCGGCGGCCGGCGTGATCGGCTCGCCCCCCATCGCGCCCAGCCCCGCCGAACGAACCGCCGTCCGCACCATGCCCTCGCGCTGGCGGCCCAGCAGCCCCAGCGCGATGCCCTGGGCCATCGGGCTCCGGCAGGTATTGCCCGTGCACACGAACAGCACGCTGCGGTCCACGCGCCGCTGGATGAAGGCCCGGTCGTACACGCCCTCGCGCACCACGGTGAATGTCCCGTCCGCCGTCACCCGCACCAGCGCCGACGGCCGGCCCTGCGACGGCGACGACGACGAGATCACCCCCGCCGCCTCCACACCCGCAGCCGCCAGCGCGCGGGCCGCTTCGGCGCCGTCGGCCGCAAGGCCCGACCGGCCGGGGATGCCCTCGGCCACCAGAGGTGCGGGCGCCACCCGCTCCGCCAGCGCTCGCGCGATCGGGTGGTCCGGAACGCGCACGATGATTGCAACCCCATCGTCAATCACCCCGGAGGAAACTCCCAGGGTGAGTCGCACCTGGCCCAGGTGCGGCGGCTCCAGTTCCAGCGCCAGCGTCACCGGCCCGGGGGTCAGCCTGTGGATGATCCGTCGAACCGACGCTGAAGGTGGCTTGAGGGCATCGAGCACCGCCGCCGCCGAAGGCGCGTGCCATGCCGATGGGCCCGTGATCTCCGCGCCCGCCAAAGCGCTGCGGGCGGCTCGAAGCCGATCCAGCCCCGCGCCGACGGTCGCCAGCGCGGCCAGCCCGTACACAGTCTCCGTGGGCACGGCCACCAGCCGACCTGCCGCCAATGCAGCAGCCGCACGCTCCAGCCAATCCCCTTTTAAGGGGGGATCTGCCACCCACATCGCCGGGGGATTCCCTGGCGCGGTGGCGCGTGGGCTTGTCGGTGGTGTGGCCGGGGGCGGGATCGTCATGGTGAAGCCGTGAAGCAGTATCGTGTTGGAGCGCGCGGGGTTCAATGCGGCGCCGGGTGGGGAATGTCGGCGGTCGCAGCGATCGGGGGCGAATGCCGGGTTCTCGGGCGTTCTGGGGGTAGACTGTCCGATGAACCCGGAGCGTCCCGGGTGAAGGCCTGAGTTTGGGTCGGGCTGGAAGATTGGGGGGATCAATCGGGCTGTCGGCCGCGAAAGGCAGTCCAGATCGATGGTGAACGGCCGGCGCGTCTTCGGGCGTCGCGGGCAAGGAGCAGTGGCATGGTTCGGCTCGAGGGATTGTCGTCTGCGGCGCGTCGCGGGTTCACGCTCATCGAACTGATGGTCGT
>JAEUIX010000186.1 GCA_016794945.1 Phycisphaerae bacterium | reverse complement strand
CACGCCGAACAGGCCGGCCAGGGCCAGGGCGGCGGTCATCCAGTGGCGGAAGGCGTTGAGGCGGTTGGGCACGGGCGATCTCCGGTCCCCGCCCGACGAGCCGATGCGGGGGGCGTAGTCTACAAACTCCGGCGGCGGGATCAATCGGCCCGATGGGGAACCGCAGTCTCGTCGGGCCAGGGCCGCCGGGCCCTCGGGTGTCTCCCATGGCCACGATCCACCACCCTCCCGACGCCCGCATGATGCCCCCCGGTGGCACGCCGCCGGCGGTCCGGGTGACTTTGGAGCACCGGGACGCGGCGGTTGCCCGGCTGCTGGGGGTGGATTCGGGTCGGGGCGCAGGGCCCGCGGACGAATTG
This sequence comes from Phycisphaerae bacterium, assembly GCA_016794945.1. The sequence goes on along the minus strand of JAEUIX010000186.1, from coordinate 6,472 downwards.
GTGAGGGCGTTCCTGGCCAATGCGGAACGAGACGGCACGGATCTGTCGTTGATGTGGGCTTGCCCGGGCCCACCCTGCCCGGGGGGCGAGGTGGCCCTGCTCATCCCCAGTTCCGGGCGCACCGCGATGTTCTTCGTTTCGCCGCCGGCGCACCGTCCGGGGGCCGTGTCTCGCCGGGCGGCGTGCATCGAGGCCGCGGCGCGGTGCGCGGCGGAGTTTGAGGGAGAACGGCAGGTCCGGCTGGCGCAGGCGATCGTGGACCCTGAGCAGACGGAGCTGGTCGACTCGTACCTGGCGGCGGGCTTCGTGCGGCTGGCGGACCTGGCGTATCTGCGGCGGCCGATACCGCTGAAGGCGCGGCACCAGGCCAGGGCGTGGCCCCGGGGCATCTCGGTGACGCCGATGACGGCGCACCCTGGCGCGGGGGGCGAGGCGATGCTGCTGACGGCGCTGGAGGCGTCGTACGAGGGGACTCTGGACTGCGCGGCGCTGTGCGGGGTGCGGGACGTGCGGGACGTGCTGGAGTCGCACCTGAGCGTGGGGCAGCACGACCCGGCGCTGTGGTACCTGGTGCGGCGCGACCAGCGGCCGGTGGGGTGCATGCTGCTGTCGCCGTGCGCGGAGCAGCAGACGGTGGAACTGGTGTACCTGGGGCTTTCCCCGGAAGTGCGGGGCATGGGGCTTGGCCGGGCGCTGCTGGAGATGGCGATCGATCGGCTGGGCGGCCGGCCGGAGCGAACGCTGGCGTGCGCGGTGGACCTGGTGAACGCGCCGGCGCTGGCGCTGTACCGGGCGGCGAGGTTCCGGCAGTTTGCGGTGCGCGTGGCGCTCATCCGGGCGCTGGGGGGCTGAGATTCGGGCCCGCGGCGCGCGGCGGGAAGAGATGTGCACTTGTGCACAGCGGGTGCGCCGGCGCGGCGGTGCGCGGTGGAGAAAAAAAGTTGGCGCCGGGAAATGTCCGTGCGTTTTGCCGGGTTTGCGTTGTGGATCACCGCGTGCCGGAGCGCGGAGCGCTTGAGTCGCGCGAAGAAGGTGTTATCCTCCGCACTCGGTCATGGATCTCGACCGGCGGCAGCGCCGACGATGATCGCCCGATAGGTTCCTTGCCCGGGATTTCCGGGAGGAGCGGCGCCGGCCTGAACGCCGGCGCCGGGCGGTGATTGCCGACGCTACCGGGGGTGAACGGACTCTGCACGTGTTGGCTGGTTCCGCTCGCACCCGGGGTTCTTCCCGGACAACTTGCGGCGTTCGTGAGAGGTGTGACCGTGGACACGGTTCACTCGGCGCGGTCGGTGCGCCCCAACCAGGATCGGTACGACGGGCCGCAGGGCGATGCGACGGCTGGCGTCGCGGCGACGGCCGAGACTGCCCCGGGCCGGCAGGCCGGCCTGAGCGAACTGTGTTCGCGCCTGCGGCAGCGGGTAGGGCCGGAGCGGTTCGAGCGGTACTTCGGCAACGGGCGGGCGCTGCGGCTGGAGGAGGGGGGCCTGTGCGTGCGGGTGCCTTCGGCGTTCATCGCGCGGCTGCTGCAGGAGCGGTACGCCGGCGACATCGCGCAGGCGACCGCCGCGGACGGGCGGCCGGGCGTCGCGGTGCGGTTCGAGATCGACGGGGGCGTGGCGGTGGAGCGGCCGGGCGCGAGCGCGGGGGTAGCGGGGGGCGCGGGGGCGGCGCGGCCGGCGGCGCGGGCGCGTCGCGGCGTCGCGGCGGCGGTGACGTCGGCGCCGGCGGCGCTGGCGAGCCTGGCGGACTTCGAGGTGTTCGACGGCAACCGGCTGGCGTTCGAGGGGGTGCTGCGTCTGACCGGCGAGGGCCGGCCGGAGGGGGAACGGGCGACGGCGATGCTGATCATCGGCGAGTGCGGCACGGGCAAGACGCACCTGCTGCAGGGGGCGGCGTCGGCGCTGCGGTCGTCGCGCCGGGGCGCTGCGGTGCGCGTGCTGAGCGGCGAGTCGTTCGCCAACGAGTTCATCGGGGCGCTGCGGTCCGGGCGGGTGGAGGCGTTCCGCAAGCCGGTTCGCTCGCTGGACCTGCTGTGCATCGACGATGTGCACGCGCTGGAGACCAAGCCCGCGACGCAGCAGGAACTGCGGCACACGATCGACGCGATCCGCCAGCGGGGCGGGGCGGTGGCGGCGTCGGCGCCGGGGCCGCTGCGGCGGTACGCGGGGCTGCGGGAGCCGCTGGTGTCGCGGCTGGGCGCCGGGTTGTGCGCGGTGCTGGCGGCGCCGGACCGGGCGTCGATGGCGCGGATCGCGGTTCGGTTCGCCGCGGCGCGGGGGTGGGCGCTGGAGGCGACGGCGGCGCGGGAGCTGGTGGAGGCGGGGCTGGAGGCCGGGGCGCCGACGACGGTGCGCGAGGTGCAGGGGCTGGTCGTGCGGGTCGAGGCGGTGCACAGGCTGCTGGGCGGGGGCGAGCCGAGCGTGGGGCTGCTGGGGGTGCAGCGGGCGCGGCAGGAGTTTGCGCGCGTGTCGCGCGGTGGCGCGGCGGCGGTGCGGCGGCCGGTGCGGGGGCAGGACGTGCTGCGGGCGGCGTGCGAGGCTCTGGGCGTTCAGGCCGAGGAGGTGATGGGCAACGGGCGGCACGCGCGGGTGGTGATGGCCCGGGCGGTCGCGACGGCGCTGTGCCGGCGGCTGACGACGATGAGCTTCCCCGAGATCGCGCGGACGCTGGGGCGGCCGAACCATTCGACGGTGATCACGGCGCTGCAGCGTCTGCGCGGGCAGATCGAGGCGGGCGTGCGGATCAGCCTCGGCCCGGGGCGCGGAGAGCCGGCGGTGGGCGAGCTGCTGGAGACGCTGGCGCAGCGACTGGCGTCGCAGGCCGGGGCGTAGACTCCGGTCATGCCAACGGGCGCGATTCTCCGTCGGGCCGGCGGGGCGGCGGTGCTGGCCGTGGCGGCGGGCTGGGGGCAGCCGGCCGTGGCGTCGCGGCAGCCGGAGGTCGAAGCGCCGGCGCGCCAGCCGGGGGAGCTCGATCGGCTTGTCAGCGCGATGCGGTCGCTGATGCTCTCGCGCGAGGGGCCGACGCAGAACGCGGTGCTGCGGTCGCTGCGGTCGCTGCGCGACCCGGAGCTGGCGCCGCTGTTCGCGACGCTGGCCAGCGGGCAGACGCCGGTGCAGCGGCTGCACGGGGTGCTGGGGCTGGCGGAGCTGGAGGGCGGGTCGCTGGACCTGCTGCTGGTGCGGCGGATCGAGCGAGGGCCGGAGCGTTCGGCGCTGCTGAGGGCGGCGCTCAACGAGGGGCTGCTGCTGCCGGCGCAGGTGGAAGACGTGGCGCGCTGGACCGACCTGGAGCCGTCGCTGCTGCTGGCCCTGGCGTCGCGGATTCACGCGTCGGGGCGGGTGGTGCCCGAGGCGCGTGCCCGGGAGCTATCGCTGGACGCCGGACCCGCGGGCGCGGTGATCGGGGGCCTGGTGCTGACGCTGGCCGGCGCGGGGCAGGAGGGGCTCTCGGTGATCGAGCGGCGCGGGCCGGAGCTGTTCGTGCCCGAGCAGCGCGAGGCGCTGCTGGCGGTGATGGACGAGTGCCGGCGGCTGGGCGTGCCGGCGGGGCGCGAGCTGGCGATGGATGCGCTGTCGAGGATCACGGGGGACGCGATGGCGCGCGACGAGGCGGCGCGGCTGCTGCTGAGCCTGCGTCCGGGCGAGTCGATCGGGGTGCAGCAGGTTTCGGCGGGGCTGGCGGCGTCGGGGGACCTGGGCCAGCGCATCCGGGCGGCGCTGGCGGCGCTGGAGGCGGCGCTGCGGCACGCGGACCCGGCGGCTCATCCGGGGCTGCGGCTTCCCGCGCACGTCGGTCGGACGATGGAGTCGGACGCCGAGCCGCTGATCGCGGCGATGGGCGCGAGCGTGCGGGCGCTGCAGGCGGGTGACGAACGTCCCGGGCTCGCGGCGGCGTCGCTGGCGCGGCTGATCGAGACGGACCATCTGCCGACGCAGCAGCGGCTGCTGGAGGTGGTGGACGCGGCGCCGCCGGCGCTGCGCGACGCGGTGCTGTCGGCGATCGTGGCCGGCGCGCGGGCGGGCGCGCCGGCGGAGCGGCAGGAGATCACGTCGGGCGCGGCGGAGCGGCTGGCCCGGGTGAACCACGAGGCGCTGGCGGGCGTGGTGCGGGGCGCATCGCCGGAGCACCGGGCGGCGGTGGCGGCGGCGGCGGTGGTGGGGGCGCTGCGGGCGGGGGAGGCCGGGTCGGCGGAGCGGTGCCTGGCGGCGGCGGGCGGGGTGCGCGATCCGTTGTGCGACGACCTGGGGGCGATCGTGCGCGCGGCGCTGGCGGTGCGGCAGAAGCGGGCGCCCGAGGGGGGCGACGCGGACCGCCTGACGCGCATCGCCGTCGGCGAGGGGAACCTGGTTGCCCCGCTGCGTGCCCCGGCGGCGTGGCTGGCCCTGCGGGCGGCGGGACGGGACCGCGCGGCGCTGGCCAAGCTGCTGGGCGAGACGATGCCGCCGTGAGCGGGCGGGCTCAGCCGGCGGGGGCGGGCGGCCGATAACGTTGGGATGAGCGCCACGATTCTGCCCGAGCCCACAGGACCGCACGGCATGAGCACCGTCAACGAGATCCCGCTTTCCAGGCCGGACGTCACGCAACTGGAGATCGACGCGGTGAGCGCGGTGCTCCGGAGCGGCCGGCTGTCGATCGGGCCGGTGCAGGAGCAGTTCGAGGCGCAGGTGGGCGCGGCGTGCGACCGGCACTACGCGATCGCGTGCTCGTCGGGCACGGTGGGCCTGCACATGGCGCTGCTGGCGCTGGGGATCGGGCCTGGCGACGAGGTGATCACGACCCCGTTCAGTTTCATCGCGTCGAGCAACGTGATCCTGTATGTCGGGGCCAAGCCGGTGTTCGTGGACATCTGCCCCAAGAGTCTGAACATGGACCCGGCGCGGGTGGAGGCGGCGATCACGCCACGCACCAAGGCGATCCTGGCGGTCGAGACGTTCGGCAACCCCGAGCACATGGACGCGTACGCGTCGATCGCGGCGCGGCACGAGATCCCGCTGATCGAGGATTGCTGCGAGGCGCTGGGGTGCTCGCACAAGGGGCGGCCGTGCGGGTCGTTCGGGCGTGTGGGCGTGTTCGGCTTCTACCCCAACAAGCAGATCACGACGGGCGAGGGGGGCATGATCGTGACCGACGACAAGCGCCTGGCGGACCTGTGCCGCAGCCTGCGCAGCCAGGGGCGGCCGGTGCCGGCGATGCCGACGGGCATGGGCTCTGCGTCGGCGTCGGCGGCGGTGGGCATGGGCGGCGCGGGCGTTGCGGCCAACGGGGCGGGCGGGGCGGGGACGGGGTCGTGGCTGGTGCAAGAGCGGCTGGGGTACAACTACCGGCTGTCGGAGGTGCACGCGGCCCTGGGCGTGGTCCAGATGAAGCGTCTGCCGGAGCTCATCGCCAAGCGGCAGAAAGTGGCCCGCGCGTACATGGAGCGGCTGATGACGCACGGGGAGATCGTGCTGCCGACGATCTCGCCGCAGAGCGTGATGTCGTGGTTCGTGTTCGTGGTGCGGCTGGCCAGCAGCTACACGCGCGAGGAGCGCGACCGGGTGATCGCGGGCATGCGTCGGCACGAGGTGGGCGCGGGGGACTACTTCCCGTGCATCCACCTGCAGCCGTTCTACCGCGAGCGGTTCGGCTACGGCCCCGGGGACTACCCGATCGCCGAGTCGGTGAGCCAGCGGACGATCGCGCTGCCGTTCTACAACGACCTGCGCGAGCGCGACATCGACATGGTGTGCCAGACGCTGGACCTGATGATCCGGCGCGAGAACCTCAAGCGCGGGTGAGCCGCCGGCGGGCCAGCCGCCCGAGCAGCCACCGAACCGGGCGGGGTTCGGGCGTGATTCCGCGGAGTTTCGGGCTCTTCGGGGTCGGGCCTGGCGCGCGGGCTTGTCCGGGGCGTGCGGGGTGCGAACAATCTCCGCCCGGGCCGGACCATTGTCCGGACCGGGCAAGCGACCGGAGTTTCCCATGCCCTACGTCTGCGCGTTTACCGGAAAGAAGTCCTCGTTCGGCAAGCAGCGGACCTACCGCGGCCAGAAGATCGTCAAGGGCGGCTTCGGCCTCAAGCCCACGGGCATCACCCGGCGCAAGTTCCGCCCCAACCTGCAGACGGTCACGGCGATGATCGACGGTGTGCCGACCCGCGTGAAGGCGTCGACCAAGGCCATCAAGGCCGGCCTGGTGGTCAAGCCGCTGCGGCGGCGCGACGGCTACACCCGCCAGCAGAAGGCCGGCGGCAAGGCCTGACGTCCGGCCGGAACGCCGGCGGGACCCCATCATCAGCAGTAACCCAAGAGGCCCCGGCCGTTCGCCGGGGCCTCCTGTCGTTTGGCCCGTGCCGGTCGATCACGCGGCGCGCCGCCGACGGCGGCCGGCGGTTGCCGCCGCAAGGAGCGTGACCAGCGCGCTGGACGGAGCGGGCACGCAGCAGCACCCTGTGGTGTTGATGACCCAGTTGGCCATGGAGGGGTCG
>JAEUIX010000184.1 GCA_016794945.1 Phycisphaerae bacterium | reverse complement strand
CCGCCTGCCCGACCTGCTCGTACCCGCCCTTGCTGATGGATGACTGGGCTGAGAGGTTCTTGACAAACGTGGCGAGTTTGACGTCGGTAGGGTCGATGAGCAGGGCGGCGTCGCCGGCGCGGACGGCGATTTCGTAGACCTCGCACTTGTTGGCGGCCTCGACAATGCGGACCAGGTGCTCCTTGCGAGGCCGCTGCTCGCGCAGCACGACCTCCAGCGCCTTGGGGGCGATCCACCGCGCCGGCTCGTGCAGCCCGAGTTCGGTCGGGGCCTGGAACGCTTTGACAGCCAGCGCCGGGTCCAGCGGCTTGAGCGCCCAAGCCAGCATCGCCTGCAGGTAGCGGTCCAGCGGTCCGCCCTGCCCGGCGACGGCCCGCTCGATGTCCTTGGTGGCGGCCTTGTTGCCGGCCTGTGTGAACGCGGCGGCAGAACGGAAGAACCCCTGGATGGCGTTCATATTCGCCGGGTCGTGGCGCAGGCCGTTGAGCCACATGGTCATGGCGTACTCGAAGCCGCCGGTATCGTGGCTGGTCTGGGCGTGGGTGAAGAACCTCTGGGCCTTCTCGGGCGAGAACTGGACCGGCTCACCCTTGGCGGGGGCGGCCGAGGCGCCGTTGCCCGAACCGGTGGACTGCTCGCCGTCTTTCTTCTTGTTCCAGCCAAAAATCGCCAACGGGCGCTCCTTGCCTGCGGCCCCCCGGGGGCAGAGTCGTTCAGCGTCTCATTCTAGCGGCGGCGTCGCGGGGATGTGGTTCCAACCTACCCTGCCGCCATGCCCGTTGATCCCGCCAGTTTGCGCATCGTGCACTACCCGGCGGCGGTGCTCCGCCTGCGGGCAGAGCCGGTGCCGGCGGTCACGGACGAGGTCCGGGCTGTGGCCCTGCGGATGATCGACCTCATGCGGGAGGCCGAAGGAGTGGGCCTGGCGGCGCCCCAGGTCGGCCTGTCGTGGCGGCTGTTCGTGGCAGAGGTCCCCGAGGACCCGGAGGAGGGTCGCAGCGCGGCCGCCGACCCGCCCAGCGCGACGCGCGGGCCGGTCGTGTACGTGAACCCCGTGCTGTCGGACCCGGCCGGCGCTGTTGAGCCGTTCGAGGAGGGGTGCCTTTCCTTGCCGGACATCCGGGGCGATGTGCTGCGGCCTCCGACGATCACCATCGGGGCAACAGGGATGGACGGCCGGCCGTTCTCGCACCGCGCCACGGGGCTCCTGGCCCGCTGCTGGCAGCACGAGATGGATCACCTCGACGGCATTCTGATCTTGGATCGGATGACCCAGATGGCGCGGCTCAAGAACCGCCCGGCGGTGCGCCGGCTCGAGAAGGCGTGAGGCGGGGAAGCGATACTCCGCGCCCGCCGTGGCGGCGGCGCGGCTACGTTCAGCAGGCGTGAAACGTCTTCGGGTCGCATTCCTGGGCTCTGGCGCGTTCGGGCTGCCGACGCTTCGGAGATTGAGCGCGGCGCACGAGGTCGTGCTGGTGGTCTCGCAGCCCGATCGGCCTGCCGGGCGCGGCCGGGCACTCACGCCGACCCCGATCGCCGATTGGGCCGAGGCGAACCTGCCTCGGGTGCCGCTGCTCAAGCCGCAGGACGTCAACGCGCCGGAGGTGACCGGCCGCGTGCACGAACTTGCCGGCGACGCCGAGGCGTGGGTCGTGATCGCGTTCGGCCAGAAACTCGGGCGGGATCTGCTGAATCCCAGGCCGGCGTCGGGACGCCTGCCGCTGATCGTGAACCTGCACGCCTCGCTGTTGCCCCGGTGGCGGGGTGCGGCGCCGATCAACGCGGCGATCCTGGCCGGTGACGCCGAAACTGGCAACAGCGTCATCACGCTGGCCGACCGCATGGACGCCGGCCTGATCCTGGGCCAGTCGCGTCGGGCGATCGACCCGGAATCGACCGCCGGAGAACTGCACGACCTGCTGGCCGATGACGGACCCCATCTGGTCGAGGGCGTGCTGCTGGAACACGCGGCCGGTTCGCTGCGGTCGACCGTTCAGGACGAGGCTCTGGTTACGCGCGCGGCCAAACTCTCACGTGCGGACGCCTGGATTGACATGGCTCGTCCCGCCGGAGCATGCCGCCGCAGGGTGCACGGGTTGACCCCCTGGCCGGGGGTATCGGTCGCGATCGACGGGCGCTCGGTCAAGTTGCTGCGTGTTCGGACGGAGTTGCTGCCGGCAGGCGACTCCCCCGGACCGGGCATTCTGGTAGACCCCGCTGAGGGGTTGGTGGCGTGCGGCGAAGGGACCGCGTTGCGCATCATGGAAGTTCAGCCGGCCGGGGGGCGGGCGATGGGCTGGGCGGAATTCAGCCGCGGACGTATGCTGCCCAAGGGAGCGGTGGTGCGCAGCGAGGTGGCGCCGTGCTGACGTTGTGGGACCTGATGAAGCCCGTGATGGATGCGCTGCGGCCGCGACCGGCGGCCCAGCGCAAGGCGCGTCGCGGCCCGGGTGCGCCGTCGCAGCGAACCGCCGGGAGCGCATCGGCCAACGGGGAGAAGCCCGGAGCTCAGGACGCGTACGACCGGGTGGTGCGCGAGATGCTGGAGCGGCACCGGGTGCGTGTGCGGCGGTGGCGCACCTCGATGTCGGGCATGGCGTGGGAAGTTCGATATGCCGACGGCTCGGTGGCGCGGCTGATCGAGGCCCCTCGCCCCAAGGGGCCGATGTCGGCGGCGGTATTCCTGCACGAGATCGGCCACCACGCCATCGGCTTCAACACGTACAAGCCGCGCTGCCTGGAGGAGTACCACGCCTGGCGGTGGTCGCTGGAGGCGATGGAGGCCAACGGGCTGAATGTGACCGACGCCGTGCGTCGGCGGATGCACGAATCGCTGTGGTACGCGATCAGCAAGGCCAACAGGCGGGGCATCCGGTCGCTGCCGGCGGAACTGGAGCCGTACCGCACGCGCCCGCCGCGGCGGCGGCGTGGCCGGGGTGCGGGCGGCGGCGGGGGCTGATCAGGTCGAAGTGGGGGGCAGCGAGCCTCGCTTGGGGCTGCGCATGGGGTAGAAGATCAGCAGCAGGCCGAAGACGATGAGCGCGGCCAGCATCGGGTAGCCGAAGAGCACGGTGTAGTCCATGGATCCGTCGGGCTTCTTGCTCCACTCGGGCACGACCGACGTGGCGATCATGCTGCCGGCCATGATGCCGATGCCGAAGACCACCAGGCCCAGCAGGCTCTGGGCGCTGGCGCGCACGTCCGGCGGGCACTCCTCGTCGACGACCATGATCGCGACGAAGATCCAGCACCCGAAGCACAGGCCGTGCATCGCGACGCCGATGATCAGCAGGCTGACCGGCTCCAGGCCGGTGGCGCGGCTGATCTCGGCCACGTAGGCGAACAGGGCCATGCGGGCGGCGTAGGCCAGCGTGCCGATCAGCAGCAGCAGTTTGCGCGAGGTCCAGGGCGTGACCAGCGGCAGGAGCGCCAGCACGAGGATCTCGGACATCTGCCCGATGGTCATCAGGCCGCCGCCCCCGACGCCGAAGAGCTTGTTGATCTCGGTCGCGGTGCTTGACTGGAACTGGCCGAGGAATCCGGCCGTGTGCACGAAGTAGAACTGGTGGATGCACGAGATCGGCACCGCCAGAAGGAACAGCGTCAGCAGCGGCTGGTACCTCAACTGACCGATCGCCTCGAACGTGGCGTTGGCCTGGCGTCCCTTGCTCGGCGGCGTGTGGGGCAAACCGACGATGCAGAACACGCCCATCACCACGCCGAGAATGGCGCTGAGCCGGAACGCGTCGGCCATGCCCGCCTGCTGGGCCAGCAACTTCGTCGCGGCGTCGCCCGTCTCGGGCGTGTGGCGGTGCAGGAGCCACTGGCCGATGAGGATGCCGACGCAGATCCAGCCGATGGTGCCCCACATGCGGACGCCGCCGAACTGGCGGTCGCGGTCGGGCAGGTGGTGGAACGCCAGCGAGTTGGTGAGCGAGAGCGTGGGGGAGTAGATCAGCGAGTAGGCGAGGCTGAACCACATGAACTCGGTGTAGGTGCGCAGGCCCGAGAGTTGCCACACCAGCACCCCGCCAAGGATGTGGCTGATGCCCAGGAACCACTGGGTGGGGAACCAACGGTCGGCGATCTGGCCGGCGACGAACGGCGCGACGATCGAGCCGGCGGCGCCGACGACGAAGATCATGCCGACCTCGTCGCCGGGAAATTTCAGGTGGCCGGTGAGGTACTGGTAGAGCAGGGGCAGCCACGCGCCCCAGATCGCGTACTGAAGGAACATCATGAACGACAGGCGGACGCGGAGGTACGGCACCGGTGCTCTGTCTGCAGTGCCGGCGGGGGTGCCCGACGCGCTGGTGACCTCGGCCATGCGGACTCCTTGAATGCCCGGCCCCACCGGGCGGCAGTCTAACGATCCGCCGAACCCGATGCGCTGTACCATGGCGCGCCCTGGAGCCGCCGATGCCCCGACCCGTCACGCTCTTCACAGGACAGTGGGCCGACATGCCCCTGGAGACTCTCGCCGCCCGCGCCAAGGCCTGGGGCTACGACGGGCTCGAACTGGCCTGCTGGGGGGATCACTTCGAGGTGGACAAGGCTCTTGCCGACCCGGGGTACTGCGCCGGGAGGCACGCCCTGCTAACGCGACACGGCCTGAAGGTCTGGGCCATCAGCAACCACCTGGTCGGCCAGTGCGTCTGCGACCCGATCGACGCGCGCCACAGGTCCATCGTTCCTGCCCGGGTGTGGGGCGATGGCGAACCCGAGGGTGTGCGCCGCCGGGCGGCTGAGGAACTGATCGCCACCGCCAGGGCGGCGGCCCGGCTGGGGGTCGGCGTGGTCAACGGCTTCACGGGTTCGGCCATCTGGCACAAACTGTACTTCTTCCCGCCGACGGGGCCGGAAGAGATCGCCGCCGGCTACCGCGACTTCGCCACACGGTTCCGGCCGATCCTCGACGCGTTCGCGTCGTGCGGCGTGCGATTCGCCCTGGAGGTTCACCCTTCCGAGATCGCCTATGACGCCGCGACCGCCGAGTCCGCGCTGCGGGCGGTCGACGGCCACCCGGCGTTCGGCTTCAACTTCGATCCGTCGCACTTGCTCTGGCAGGGGCTGGATCCCGCGGCGTTCATTGACCGCTTCCCCGACCGGATCTTCCATTGCCACGCGAAGGACGCGGCCCGCACCCCGCACCCGCTGCGGTCGGTGCTCGGGTCGCACCTGCCGTTCGGGCACGCGGAGCGTGCCTGGGACTTCCGCTCGCCGGGGCGCGGTCAGGTCGATTTCGAAGCGATCATCCGTTCGCTCAACCGGGCCGGGTACTCCGGCCCCCTCTCGGTCGAGTGGGAAGACCCCGGCATGGACCGCGAGCATGGCGCTCGGGAAGCGAGTGCGTTCGTCCGGCGGCTCGATTTTCCGCCCGCGGGGCGGGCGTTCGATGCGGCGTTCGACTCCGCCGGCAACGGGAGGCACGCGTGAACGCTCCGCTTCGCTTCGGCATGATCGGCGGCGGCGCGGGCGCGTTCATCGGCGCTGTGCACCGGACCGCCGCGACGATGGACGGGCACGCCGTGCTGGTCGCCGGCTGCCTGGGCAGCGCGCCGGAGCGGGCGCTGGCGTCGGGCCGGGCGCTGGGGCTGGCCGCGGACCGCAATCACCCGACGTGGCGCGACATGCTCAAGGCCGAGTCGGCGTTGCCCGCCGAGCGCCGGCTCGATTTCATCACCGTCGTGACGCCCAATGAGTCGCACGCGGAGATCGCCGCGGCGTGCCTGCGGGCCGGCTTTCACACCGTGGTGGACAAGCCGATGACACGCACGGCCGCCGAGGCGGCGGAGTTGGCACGGGTCGCGGCGGGCGGTGACCGGTTGCTGGCGGTCACGTACAACTACACCGGCTACCCGCTGGTGCGTCAGGCGGCCCAGATGGTCCGGTCCGGTGAAATCGGCGTGGTGCGGAAGGTCGTCGTGGAGTACCACCAGGGGTGGCTGGCGACGGACCTGGCCGCCGAGGGGCAGAAGCAGGCGGCGTGGCGTGCCGATCCCGCCAGGGCCGGCGCGGGCGCCCTTGGGGACATCGGCACGCACGCGGAGAACCTGGTCTCGTTCGTCACCGGGCTCAGGCTCGCGAGCGTGCTGGCGGATGTGACGGCGTTCGTGCCGGGCCGGCGGGTGGACGACGATGCGTCGGTGCTGCTGCGGTTCGACGGCGGCGCCAAGGGCGTGCTGAGCGTCTGCCAGGTCGCTTCGGGCGAGGAGAACAACCTGACGCTCCGCGTCTACGGCACGGAGGGATCTCTGGCGTGGCGGCAGGAAAGCCCGAACGAACTGATATTGATGCCGCGTGAAGGCCAGCGCCGGGTGCTCACCCGCGCCGGGGCCGGGTCGCTCGAAACGGCGCGGGCCTCGACACGGCTTCCCCCGGGACACCCTGAAGGGTTCTTCGAGGCGTTCGCCAATATCTACCGCGGCGTCATCGAGCGCATCGCGGCGCAGCTGGAGGGACGCCAGCCGGCCGACCATGCGTTACTGGTGCCCGGCGCGGCCGAAGGGTTGAGGGGTCTTCGGTTCATCGAGGCGTGTCTGGCGAGTGCGCAGGCGTCGAGGTGGACGCCGGTGGCGTAGGCGCGGGCTCGGACCGCACGGCCCAGCGGATGCCCTCGATCACGTGCCGCTGGAACGCTTCGCTTCGCCAGACTTCCGGCCGGTGGCCCAAGGCGGTGTAGAACACGCGGCCCTTGCCGACCTGCCGCGTCCACGCCAGCGGGTACGGGCGGCCGGGCTCCATCTTCGCCTGACCGGGCGCGAGACTCAGCAGCACCGTCATGTCGGGGTTCAGTCGCTTGAACTGGTAGATCTCGTCCTCGATCCAGAAGCCGCCGTCGGTGGTCGGCCAGGCGTCGGCTGCGGGAATGCCCGGCCGATCGACTCGAATCCTGACGCGCTCGTTCCAGGGGTGTCCGTCGAACTCGCCGCCGATCAATCCGACGTAGACGTTGGACGTCGCGAGGGTGTCGGTAGCGCAGTGAATGCCGATCAGCGCGCCGCCGCCGCGCACCCAGCGCTGCAGGTGTTCCGGATCAACCTTGATCGCACCGGTGGTGTAGAAGATCAGCGCATCAGCATTGGCCATGCGCTCCGAGGTCAAATCCTCGGCGCGGTCGGTGACTTCGATGTCGAGCCACGCGGTCCGCTCGCCGATGGCCCGCATGATCCGAACGCTCTCGGGGATGACATCGTGCCGGTAGCCGGCGGTGGCGGTGCAGTAGATGGCCCGCACCGGCTGCCCGGGCGCCCGGTCGCGCGGGGGCGGCCAGTCCTGAGGTTGCAACAGGCAGACCAGCATCACGGCCGCGGCTGTCAGCAGCGAAGTCATCGGTGATCTCCATTTTTCGCGGGCGCCCAGCGGATCAGGCCGCTCGGATCGGTGATCCGCATGTCCCCGCCGGGGCCGAACACGATCCAGGCGAGCGCAGGTTCTCCGGCTTGAGCCGCTTCGAGCAGCCGATGTACCTCCGTCCCATCTACGCACAAGGCCGTCGCGACGGCGTCGGCGATGGCGCCGTTGGTGCTCAGCGCCGTCGCGGCGGACCTGCCGGGCACGCCCAGGGCGGTGCGCGGGTCGATGATGTGGCTGCGCCGCACGCCGTCGGCGGTGGTGAACTGCTCTTCGTCACCCGATGTGGAAACACAGGCGTTCGAGAGCAGCAGCAATCGCCCGGGAACATCACGCCACGGCGCGATCTCCACGCGCCACCCCGTCTCTCCCGGCGGCGGATCGCCCGCGGCGATGTCGCCGGCCAGGGCGACGAGGCAGATCGGCAGGCCCCGCTGTCGAAGCACCGACACCGCACGCTGCGCCCCGAACCCCTTGGCGATGCCGCCAAGGTCTACCAGCATGCCGCGGTCCCGCAAGCGGGCGCGGCCTGCGCCGTCCAACTCCAGCCTGTCAGCTCCGATGAGAGCTCGGGCTTCTGCGACGGCCGCTTCCGATGGCGGAGAGCCCGTGCGCCGGGCCTCGCGCCACAGGCGCGTGGCCGGACCAACCGTGACGTCGAATCGCGCGCCCACCCAGCCGCGGACTCGGGCCGCCTCGGACAAAACCGCCGCGAGCGCGGCGTCGATCTCAACCCAGTGCGGAGCTTCCCGGCCCAGGCGGGAGACGTCGCTGAGCGGTCGGTAGTCGCTCAGGATCGAGTCCAGGCGAGCCAGTTCGCTGTGGGCGGCGCTCATGGCCTCCGTCGCCGCCGGCTCATCGGGTGCATAGACCACCAGGCGCGCCTGGACGCCCATGCAAATCCGAGTAGACTCGAACCGGGCCAGGCGTGGTGCCTCGTCGGCGGTCCCACGGCCGGGCGTGCAGCCCGCGGCGAGCCCTGCAACGACCCCGAGGATCAGCCCGATGTACCACAACGCTCGGTTCATGCTCGCGGCGCTCGCTCCGGTGCTGGCGTCAGGGAGTTTACAGCCCGCCGGCCCGCAGACGCCGCCCAAGGCCGCCGAGTCGTTCTGGCAGACGGTGCCCACGGCGGCGTTCAAGTTCGAGCTTGTTCCCATTCCCGGCAGCGATGACGGATCGATCAAGCCGTTCTACATCGGTCGGCTCGAACTGACCTGGGAG
>JAEUIX010000177.1 GCA_016794945.1 Phycisphaerae bacterium | reverse complement strand
TGTCGAGCACCTCGATGAGCTTGTTGCGGTCGTACTGCATCATCACCATCAGGCCGACGTCGTGGATCAGACCGGCCAGGAAGGCCTCGTCAGACAGGCCGATGCGCAGCTTGTCGGCGATCATCTTGGTCGCGGCGGCGGTGGCGGCGGCGTGGGACCACAGGTCCTTGGCGCTGAAGCTGGGCGTGAGCTGCCCGCCCTTGAAGAGCTTGGCCAGGCTGGCGGCGATGGCGATGTTCTTGACCGCGTTGAGGCCCAGCAGCACGATCGCGCGGTTGATCGAGCCGATCTGCCCGGGCAGGCCGTAGAAGGCGGAGTTGACCACCTTCAGGATGCGGGTGGACAGGGCCGGGTCCTTGGCGATGACCTGGTGCAGGTCCTGCGCCGTGCTGGACGGATCCTCGACCAGGCGGATGATCTTGAGCGTCACCTCGGGGAGCGTGGCGATGTGCGAGATCTCGCGGATCGCGGCGGCCACGACTTGATCACGGGTTGCGGTATCGACGGCCATGCGTGTCTCCCCGGGGAAGCGGTATCCACGGGGTATCGGCCGCGGGACCGCCGCACTTGGGGCGGTCCGACCGGTTCGGCGTGCGCTGGCGGTTATCAGACGCTGGACGGGTGGTCAATACGCGTTGCGCTTGCGGAGCAGCGCGGGGTCGCGGGGATCGACCTTGGCCAGCAGCGCGGCGATGCGCGGGCCGGCGCGCCCGTCGCCGAAGAGGCGCGACGGACGGAGCTTCCCGCTGAGCACGAGGGCGCGGGACAGGGCCTCGGCCGGGCCGAGACGCGGTGCGCCCGCGCCCAGCGCGATGCCGCGAGCATCGACCACGTTGCGGTCGCGTTCGCGCCCGTTCTGCCGTGGAGGGAAATTGACGACCGGCACGCCGACAGCGGCGGCCTCGATGAGCCCGGCCGAGGAGTTGCCGATGAGCAGCCCGCCGGGCGTGCGCGCCAGGCGCTTGAGCAGTGCGACGAAGTCCGGGCGCGGCAGGTGCGCTCGGCGCGGCAGGTGGTCCGTATCGCTGAATCGGTACGTACGGAGGATGTGCTCGCGTCCCGGATCGTGGTTCGGCTCCAGCAGCAGCACACGGTCGGTGCGTCCCGTCGCGCGCCGCGAAGCGAGCCGGGCCAGCAACGTCGCGAGACAGCCGCCCAGCGTGTCGGCGTCGGGGCCGACTCCAGACGGGTGCAGGAGCACAACGGCGATGGGGTCTCCCAGGTCCCCGGCGTCGCGGTCGCCCATCGGCTTGATCGCCGCCAGCCCGTCGATCGCCGGTGAGCCCGTGGTGTGCACGTTCCGCTTCGGCTCGCCCATCGCCACGATCCGCGCGGCCGATTTCTTGGTCGCGGCGCAGTGCAGGTGCGACAGTTTCGTGATCGCGTGGCGCATCGCCTCATCGGCGATGCCCTCGGCCCGGTCGCCCCCGTGGATGTGACAGACGGCGATGCCCGCGATGCTGGCGGCGCTCGCCGCCGCGAACGCCTCGACGCGGTCGCCCAGCACCACCACCCAGTCGGGCTTGAGCCGCCGGTACGCGCGGGCGAAGCCCTCGACGCCACGGCCGGTGGCCGCGGCGTGGGCCGCGCGGCCCCGGTCGCCGGCGCGCTGCATGGGCACCCTGGCGTCGATGCGGTACGACGCCGCGACCTCGCGCCAGGTGCTCGCCGGGCGCAGCAGGTGCTCGCCCGCGACGGCCACCAGCAGCCGCAGCCGGCGGTTGCGCTTCACCGCGTCCATGACGGGGCGCAGCAGGCCGAACTCGGCCCGCGAGCCGGTGACGATGAGGACGCGGTAGGGGGCGAGCTTGTGCTTCATCGGTCGTGCCAGAAAGCCGCGGTCTATCGGGGCTTACGTCAGCGTCGCGGCGTCGATCAGCGTATCGGCCGTGACCGCCGCCGCGGTGCGACGCCCGAGCACCCGGTCCAGTTCCCACGGCGCGAGCCCCGTGCCCGGCCGCTTGAAGGTCAGGTCGGCGCGGGTGAGCGCGTGCCCGGCGGGCAGGTCGCGTGCGGCGACGATGGACTGGCGCGACACCGTGCGCACGTCCTGCTCGCAGGGCAGCACCAGTTTGGTCCCCTGCGCGGCGACCGCGCTCAATTTCTTGCCGTACTGCGGGTTCTCCGCGACGATCCGCTCGGCGCGCCGGGCTTCCTTCACGTAGCGGCGCAGGGCCGGCGGCTCGAGGCTGGCCGCGTGATCGGGGCCGGTGAGCGTGCGGTCCAGGGTGATGTGCTTCTCGAGGATGGTGGCTCCCAGCAGCACGGCCTTGGCCGCCGTCTCCACGATCGCGGTGTGGTCGCTGTAGCCCACCGGTCCGTCGAACATCGTCGCCAGGTCGCCCATCGCCTCGATCGCCGCGTCGGCGGGGCGCGTCGGGTAGCACGAG
>JAEUIX010000171.1 GCA_016794945.1 Phycisphaerae bacterium | reverse complement strand
GGGGCGGGTTCTGCGGGTTCAGGGGGGCGGCGGGGAAGCCCGATGGGACGGTGGCCCACGAACGTCGGCAGGGAAACGGACGTAGTGTGTACGCTGGATGTTCGCACGTCGCACGGGGCCGGCCGGTGTGCCCGGCCCCAGAGAGCAGGAATCTCCATGACCTTTGTGAAGGCTCGTCGGATGGTGGCGGCGTCGCTGGCCGCGCTGGTGGCGTCTGGGGCAAGCGTGCTGGGCACGGGCCCGGCGCTGGACCTGGAACCCGGTCTGACGGCGCTGGCGAACGAGTCGTGGGCGCAGGCGCGCGCGGGCCAGGGGGACCTGGCGATCAGCTCGCTGAACAAGCTGCTCGCGGCAGCGAGCATGGAGCACGGCGCTGCGCTGCGGGCGCAGAAGACGGCGCTCGAGGCGAACATCGCGGCGCGCGAGGCGAAGCGGGCCGCGCGCGCGGCGGAGGTGGGCAAGGAATTGTCGGAGCTGGCGGGGCAGGAGCCCACGCCGCTGACGCTGTCGAACATGCTGAAGCTGGCGGTGGAGCTGCAGATGCTCCAGGCCAGCGACCGCAAGGGCGTGCTGGGGCGGGCGGACATCGTGAAGCTGGTGGCGGACGCAGCGGCGGCGGCGCGCCGGTGCGAAGCGGCCAACGACGTGCTGATGGCGTCGGAACTGTTCCAGCGGCTGAACACGCTGCTGGATGAGGAGGCGACGTACAAGGACGATGCTCGCCGGCTGCTGAACCGCCTGGGGATGATCCGGCTGTACAACCCGCAGCGGCTGTGGGAGCTGAGGAACGAGCGGCGGAAGATGGACAAGCTGCCGCCGCTGCCGGCGTTCAACGCGGTGGGCGAGGATGCGGGCGGCAAGCTCAAGGGCGTGTCGGCGGCCGCGGTGCTCGGCGCGCTGGCGCGTGCGGCGGACCTGCACGTGGAGCACGTGCCGCTTCGGACGATGCTGGTCGGCGGGCTGGAGAACATCCGGACGCTGATCGCGACGCCGGACCTGAAGTCGGCGTTCCCGGGGCTGGCCGACGAGCGGGCGGTGGCGGAGTTCGACGCGTGGCTGACGACGCGTGTGAACGACCTGAAGAACGCTCGCACGGAGCCGAGCCGGTTCGGCGTGAGCACGCTGGTGGAGGAGCTGGTGGCCGCCGCGGCGCGGACGGTGAAGCTGTCGGACACGGCGGTGCTGCACGAGTTCGGCAACGGGGCGTTCGGGCGGCTGGACGACTACTCGAACATCATCTGGCCGGACGAGCTGGCGCGGTTCAAGCGGATGACCGAGGGGTCGTTCATCGGGATCGGCGTTCAGATCCAACTGGACGAAGAGACGCAGATGATCAAGGTGGTGACCCCGCTGGAAGGAACGCCGGCGTTCCGCGCGGGGATCAAGACGGGTGACTTCATCAAGAAGATCAACGGCGCCACGGCCGTGGGCATGTCGCTGGACCAGGCGGTGGAGCAGATCACGGGCCCGGCGGGGACGAAGGTGACGCTGCTGATGGAGCGCGACGGGCAGGACCTGGAGTTCGTGCTGACGCGCTCGAAGATCCCGCTGGTGACGGTCAAGGGCTGGAAGCGCACGGGCAACAAGGACAGCGACTGGGACTGGTTCATCGACCGGGCCAGCGGTATCGGGTACGTGCGGCTGACGGGGTTCAACGAGGAATCGACGCGTGAGATCCTGGCGGCGGTCGACGCGATGAAGAAGGTGGGCCTGAACGGGCTGATCCTGGACCTGCGGTTCAACCCGGGAGGCCTGCTGACGCAGGCGGTCTCGATCAGCAACCTGTTCATCGCCGACGGAACGATCGTGAGCACGGAGTCGGCCGGCGGCGTGCAGCAGCAGGTGGAGACGGCCGAGCCGAACCGGGCGCGGCTCAAGGGCGTGCCGCTGGCGGTGCTGATCAACGAGTCGTCGGCGTCGGCGTCGGAGATCGTGTCGGGCGCGATCCGCTGGTACGCGGACCAGGGCCAGATCGACGCGATCGTGGTCGGCGAGCGGTCCTTCGGCAAGGGGTCGGTGCAGAACGTGCTGCAGCTGACTTCGAACTCGATGCTGAAACTGACGACGCAGTACTACAAGCTGCCGAGCGGCAAGATCATCCACCGGCGTGACCACGACACGACCTGGGGCGTTGAGCCGCACATCCGCGTGAGCATGCTGCCCAAGCAGATCTCCGATGCGCTGACGCTGCGGCAGGAGGCGGACGTGACGCCCGAGGCCGCGGAGGCCGCCAAGCCGGGCAAGAACGGCGTCGTGAAGCCCCGGCCGGACCCCGAGCGGCTGCTGACCGAGGGGCTGGACGTGCAGTTGCAGACGGCGCTGGTGTTCCTGCAGGCCAAGGCGCTGGCTGCCAAGTCTGGCGACGTGAAGAACGCCCAGGCGACGCCGGCGGCGAACCCCGGTTGAGCGGGACGGGCGCACCGATCGACGCCGGCACGGTCGCGGGACCGTGCCGGTTTGCTTTTTGGCCGGGGCGGGGGGCGGCTCCTACGCTTGCCGCTCGGGCACGAACGCAGGAACACCCATGATGTCGACTCTTCCGTCTGCCTCCGGCTCACCGCAAGCGCCCTCCCCGGGCCAGCCGGGGGACATCACCCAGATCACGTCGAGCAAGGTGCACATGGGCGCCAACGGCGCGCCGAAGCGTGAGCCGGGGCGGCCGCGTCCGAGCGCCGCGTTGCCGAACGAGACGCTGCTGCGGTGGCTGAGGGACATGATCCTGATCCGGGAGTTCGAGAACCGCTGCGCCCAGGCGTACCAGCAGGCGAAGATCGGCGGCTTCTGCCACCTGTACATCGGGCAGGAGGCGCTGGCGGTGGGGACGATCGGGTGCCTGAACCACGACGACCCGATCGTGACGGCGTACCGCGACCACGGGCACGCGCTGGCGCGGGGCATGTCGCCCCGCGCGTGCATGGCCGAGATGTTCGGGCGGCTGGCGGGGTGCGCCAAGGGCAAGGGCGGGTCCATGCACATGTTCGACAAGCCGAACTGGATGTTCGGCGGGCACGGCATCGTCGGGGCGCAGACGCCGCTGGGCGCGGGGCTGGCGTTCGCCGCCAAGTACGAGGTGGAGGTGATGCGCCGGACGGTCGACGGCGGCCCGGCGCGGCGCAAGGTGGCCCTGTGCTACCTGGGCGATGGCGCGTTGAACCAGGGCGCGCTGCACGAGGCGATGAACCTGGCGGGCCTGTGGAACCTGCCGGTGATCTACATCGTGGAGAACAACCGCTACTCGATGGGCACCGCGATCGAGCGCGGGACGACGATGGCGCACGACCTGACGGCCAAGGCCGCGGCGTACGGGATCGAGGGCGTGCAGATCGACGGGATGGACGTCCTGAACATCTACGACCAGTTCAAGCCGCTGGTGGACCGGTGCCGCGAGCAGAGCCGGCCGGCGTTCGTGGACCTGCTGACGTACCGGTACCAGGGCCATTCGATGAGCGACCCGCAGAAGTACCGCAAGAAAGAAGAGGTCGAGGCGGTGCGGCAGCGGGACTCGATCGAACTGCTGAGCCAGCACCTGATGACCGAGCGGCGATGCCTCTCGGAGAGCCGGCTGCAGGAGATGATCGACGAGTGCAAGGCGGCGGCGATGGACGCGCTGACGTTCGCCGAGACGGCGCCGGCCCCCGAGGCGGCGGCGGAACTGTACAGCGATGTGTACGTGAACCCGCAGCCGGGGCTGAGCCCGCTGCGCGACTACCACCACGGGGCGAAGAACCCGCTGCTGTGAGGCGCGATCGACGGCCGGGATGAGGGAGAATGAGGATGGCTCTGACCGAGCAGCAGCGGGCCCAATTGGACCTGCCGGAACTCTTCACGTTCGCCAACCCGGACAACACCGTCCGGCCGGTGGCCGGCCCGCAGGGGCTGCCGTACATCGCGCTGTTCCGTGCGCCGGAGGCGGCGGGCGTCGCCTTCGGGCAGGGCGAACTGCCGCCGATGCAGCCGGTGCGCGGATCGTGGGCGATGAACGTGGCGTACACGGCGGGCTTCGGGCTGACGTACCAGACGGGCTCGCCGGACGAGATCACGCTGACGCACGGGCAGGTGCGCGACACGGTGAAGCCACCGAACGCCGAGGACGGGGCGAACGCGCGCCGGCCGCTGGACATGTCGGGAGCGTCGCCGATCCTGGTGGCCGAGCCGAGCGTGGAGTTCGTGGCCGAAGGGCTGCGGGCGGCGCTGACGTACGTGCTGGCGACGCAGGAGGGGGTGGGGACGGCCTGGCTGGTGATGGTGCTGCAGGGGGATGTGCGGGCGCTGGTGATGGTGGTGCGGTCCAAGGGGAACCTGGACGGGCAGATGCTGGTGAACCGCCTGACATGGGCCACGCCGGACGACCGGCCCGTGCACTTGATGGTGGACGGGGGCGGGGTGCTCGGGCCCGAAGCCATGGCGTCGCGCACGCCGCTGTACGCGGACCAGGGGTGAGGGCGTCGTCGGGTCGGATCGCGGCGCATACACTGGCGATCGGCACGTTCCCCGTCTGTTTGGGAGGGATTCGATCCCCATGCGACTGAGCGACATCGACTGGTCCAAGCCCCTGCCGGCCCGCGAGGGCGGGCGGCACATTCAGTTCCGCGAGGCGCTGCGCGAAGCGATGAGCGAGGAGATGCGCCGGGACGACCGGATCTTCCTCATGGGCGAGGAGGTCGCGTACTACAACGGCGCGTACAAGGTCAGCCAGGGGATGCTGGAGGAGTTCGGCCCCCAGCGGATCGTCGATGCGCCCATCAGCGAGAACGGCTTCGCCGGGCTGGCCGTCGGGGCGGCGATGTACGGGCTGCGCCCGATCATCGAGTTCATGAGCTGGTCGTTCAGCCTCGTGGCGGCGGACCAGATCCTCAACAACGTGCCGAAGATGCTGTACATGTCCGGCGGCCAGTGGGGCTGCCCGGTGGTGTTCCGCGGCAACGACGGCGCGGGCGGGCAGCTGGGCAGCACGCACTCGTGGTGCGTCGAGGGCCTGTACTCGAACGTGCCGGGGCTGAAGATCGCGATTCCCTCGTGCGCGTACGACGCCAAGGGCCTGCTCAAGACGTCGATCATCGACGAGGACCCGGTGTTCTTCCTCGAGTCTGAGCGCATGCTCAGCGACAAGGGGCACGTGCCGGAGGCGGAGTACTACATCCCGTTCGGCAAGGCGGCGCTGCGGCGCGAGGGCGGCGACTGCACGCTGGTGAGCTTCGGCCGGCCGGTGAACTTCTGCCTGGACGCGGCGGCGGAACTCGAGAAAGAGGGCATCCGCGTGGACGTGCTGGACATGCGGACGGTGCGTCCGCTGGACACCGAGTCGATCGTGCGCTCGCTGAAGAAGACGGGCCGGGTGGTGGTGGTCGACCAGTGCTGGCCGTTCGCGAGCGTGGCGAGCGAGGTGATCACGCAGGTGTGCGAGCGGGCGTTCGACTACCTGGATCACCAGCCGGTGCGCGTCAACAGCGACGATGTGCCGGCGCCGTACGCCAAGAACCTGGAGGCGGAGTTCCTGCCGCACAAGGGGAAGATCATCGAGGCCGTGAAGAAGACCGTGGGCCGCCTGTAAGCCGGGAGCCAGGAGCAACGCATGGCGACGAACCTCACGATGCCGCGGCTTTCGGACACGATGGAAGTCGGCACGATCGTCAAGTGGCACGTCAAGCCGGGGGACAAGGTCTCGTCCGGCGGCGTGGTGGCGGACGTGGAGACCGACAAGGCGACGATGGAACTGCAGAGCTTCGAGGACGCGGTGGTGGGCGAGCTGGCGGTGAAGGAGGGGCAGTCGGTGCCGGTGGGCACGACGATCCTGATCTGGCAGGGCGGGCAGAGTGCCGGCGGGACGGCAGCCGCCACACGGACGACCGCCGCCGGTGGCGCCGATGAAGTCGGTTCGGCGACGGCAACCGCGACGGTGGCGGAGTCCAAGCCGGCGGCGTCGCATTCGGTTGAAGGCAGCAACGGGCACGCCGAGCGAGTGTTCGCCTCGCCCCTGGCGCGGAAGATCGCGGCGGACAACGGGCTGGACCTGTCGTCGCTGAACGGGTCGGGGCCTTCGGGTCG
>JAEUIX010000207.1 GCA_016794945.1 Phycisphaerae bacterium | reverse complement strand
CCCCGGGCGTTTGAACTCCCCCTCTTTTCCTTCCGGAAGGATCGAATCATGACCAAGTTGCTCGTCGCGTTCGCCGGTCTCGCCGCCGCCTCGGCCCTCACCCTGGCCGAGCCCCCCAAGTCCGACAAGCCCGCCAAGCCCGAGGTCAAGGCCCCCGCGGCCCCGACCATGGACATCGTCGACACCGCCGTCGGCAACAAGGACTTCACGACCCTCGTCGGCGCCCTCAAGGCCGCCGGTCTGGTCGACGCCCTCAAGGCCAAGGACAAGAAGTTCACCGTCTTTGCGCCCAACAACGCCGCCTTCGCCAAGCTCCCCAAGGAGACGCTCGACGGCCTCATGAAGCCCGAGAACAAGGAGGCCCTCAAGACCATCCTGCTCTTCCACGTCATCCCCGCCGAGGTCCCCGCCGCCGACGTCGTCAAGATGTCCGAGAGCAGCAAGACCCTGCAGGGCACGACCTTCAACATCAAGGTCAAGGACGGCAAGGTGCAGATCGGCAACGAGAAGGCCACCGCCACCGTCATCGCCACCGACATCAAGTGCACCAACGGCATCATCCACGTGCTCGACACCGTGATCATGCCCGCCGACAAGAAGGAGAAGGAAGAGGGCGGCCGCAAGACCGGCAAGTAACCCCCGCGCCGGCCCCGTCCCACGACGGTCGCCGCCCGATCGCCCCACGCCCGCGGGCCGTACCATCGCCTCCGTCAGGAGACGCATGACCCCGGGCCAAGGCATCCTGCAGCGCATCGCCGAGGGCAACCGGGACGCCGCTCGCGAACTCATCGACCGCTACGGCGGGCTGGTGCACGCACTGGCCCGCCGTTTCCTTTTTGACCACGCCGAGGTCGAGGACGCCGTCCAGGAAGTCTTCATCGCCCTCTGGCAGTCCGCCGAACGATTCAACCCCGCCATCGCCTCCGAGGAGACCTTCGTCGCCATGGTGGCCCGCCGGCGCCTCATCGACCGCCGCCGGCGCGCCCAGCGCCGAAACCAGGGCCGCGTCGACGCCGAGATCTCCTCCATGCCGTCCGAGAACCACGCCCCCTCGCCCGAGATCTGCGAGCAGGCGCGACGGGCGGTCGATCTCATCCGAACCCTGCGACCCGAGCAGCAGGCGGTGCTCCGCATGTCCCTATGCCAGGGCCTCAGCCACGAACAGATCGCCAAACTCACCGGCATGCCCCTGGGAACCGTCAAAACCCACGTCCGCCGCGGCCTCATCGCCCTGCGTGAAGCCATGAAGCCCCTTGGTGCGAACACCCCGGAAGACTGACAACCCTTCGCCACATGCCCCCAGCCGACGGCCAATCCGACCCCCGCACCGCTCGACTCCACGAGCTGGCGATCGACCGCGCCGCGGCGGGCCTGCCGGCCGCCGAAGAAGCCGAACTCCACCTCCTTCTGGACGAGCTGGGTCCCGCCGGCTCTGAGATCCTCGACCGCTACGAGGCCGCCGCCGCCGCCGCCGCGATCGCCATGCTCGGCGCCGAACGCCCCGCCCTTCCCACCGCCCTGCGCTCGCGCCTGCTCGAGCAGGCCGACCGTTCGGTCAGCGCCCAGTCCTCCGCCGCGGCCGGTCGCTCGCGACTGCGCCTGGCCCCGCTGCTGGACGATGCGCTCGCCCACCCCGCCGATCCGCTCGCCCAGAGCGACGAAGCCCGCCGGCGCCGTTTCGACTGGCGCATCGCCGGCGGCTGGATGGCCGCCGCCGCGAGCCTCTTGTTCGCTCTGGCCGTCTGGCAGACCCGGCCCGTCGTCATCCCCATGACCGGCGACGATCGACGCCTGCCCCTGGTCGACGGCGGCGACCTCTCGATGGGCCCGCCCGCGCCCGTGGTCATGGCCGGCCTGCCAGGCGTCG
>JAEUIX010000051.1 GCA_016794945.1 Phycisphaerae bacterium | reverse complement strand
GGGGGTGCAGGCCATGAGCCCGCGCGTGTACGGGTGCAACGGACGCCGAAGCAGCGATGGGACCGCGGCGCATTCCACCACCCGCCCCGCGTACATCACGCAGGCGACGTGTGCGTACCGCGCCACCAGTCCCAGCGCGTGCGTGATCAGCACCACGCCCAGCCCGCGCGACCGCTGCAGCGAACCGATGAGGTCCAGGATCTGCGCCTGCACCGTCACGTCCAGCGCCGTGGTCGGCTCGTCGGCCAGCAGCAGCGAGGGCCGGCACGCCAGTGCCATCGCGATCATCACCCGCTGGCGCATGCCGCCGGAGAACTGGTGCGGGAAGTCGTCCAACCGACGCTCGGCGTCGTCGATGCCCACGTCCGCGAGCGCGGCCGCGGCGGCGGCGCGGGCCTCGGCACGGCCCACCGGCTGGTGCAGGCGCACCGCCTCCACGATCTGATCCCCCACGCTGTAGACGGGGTTGAGCGAGCTCATCGGCTCCTGGAAAATCATGGCGATGCGGCGGCCCCGCACGGCACGCATCTGGCGAGCCGACAAAGCCAGCAGGTCGCACTCGGGCTCTGGTCCCTCGGCGGCCAGAAGGGCCCGACCGGAGATGATCCTGGCCGGAGGTTCGGGCAGCAGGCGCAGAAGGCTCAGCGCCGTCACGCTCTTGCCGCTGCCCGACTCGCCGACCACCGCGAGCGTCTGCCCGCGGCGCACGGTGAACGAGACCCCGTCGACAGCGTGGGGCCTGTCGCCCCCCGCGCCGAACGCCACGGCAAGGTCGCTCACGCGCAGGAGCACCGGCCCGGTCACGCGCGACCTCCGCTGTCGCCGGCGCGCCTGGGGTCCATCGCTTCGCGAAGGGCCTCGCCGACGAAGTTCAGCGCCAGCAGCGTGGCGCCCAGCAACAGGCACGGGAAGAACAGCAGCCACCAGCGGCTCTGAACGGTGTTGAGTTCGCCCAGGCCGTCGGCGGCGAGGTTGCCCCACGAAGGCAGCGGCGGCTTGACGCCGATGCCCAGAAATGACAGGAACGACTCCTGCAGGATCGCCTGCGGCACGGTGAGCGTGGCGTACACGACGATCGGCCCGGCGAGGTTCGGCAGGAGGTGCCTCGCGAACAACCGCACCGGGCCGACGCCGACGGCTCGCGCTGCCTCGATGAAGGGGCGCTGCTTGAGGCTCAGCACCTGCCCGCGCACCACCCGGGCCATCGTGAGCCAAGAGACGCCGCCGATGGCAACCAGCAGCGTGGCAATGCCGACGACCTGGACCTGCTGCTCGCTCAGCCCGCGCTGCGACTGCCACCGGTCGAGCACCGCGTCCACCGCCACCGCCAGCAGCACCACCAGCAGGATGTACGGCAGGCCGTACAGCACGTCGACGAACCGCATCATCAGCGCGTCGGTCCGCCCCCCCACCCACCCGGCCAACGCCCCGTACAGCGTGCCGAGCACCACGGAGATGCACGCCGCGGCCAGGCCGATGGTCAGCGAGATCGCCCCGCCCAGAAGCACGCGGGTGAACAGGTCGCGACCGAGCGACTCGGTGCCCATGAGGCGAAGGCTCGCGTCGGCACCAAGTTCGGCGCGCCGCTGCGCCTGGACTTCCGAGTGGGGCCACCACGCCGGGGGCAGCCGCGCGGCCCGGGAGTCCTGCCGGTCGTACCGCACGCCGGTGTACGGTCGGCCGTCAGGGCCCGAGGTGACGTACCTGCCGAGCGTCCAGGGCAGCGAACCGAGGCACACCGCCAGCATCGCCACGAGCACGACCGCGCCGCACGTGCCGGCGCGGCTGCGGCGGATCACGCGCCAACACACCGAAAGCACGCCGGCCGGAACGGGCACGGCGGCCGGAGGCACGGACTGGCCGGATGCGGGCGGCACGGGCCAAGCGTACCGGCGGCGGGCCGGGGTATCATTGGGCCGGCGCGAAGTACGCCACCGGATCCGCGGGAAGGGCTCAGCCCGGCTTCAACGTTCCATCAACTCCATGTCCGTCGCACGTTCTTCGTGCCGCCCGATGCGGATCCGGGCGAATCGCATGGAGAACCCGTCGTGACCAAGACACTTCCCGCCCGTCCGAACCTCGACCACCTGCGCCGCCAGGCCAAGGCCCTGCTGGCCGGTCTCGCCGCCGGCGACGCCGGGGCTTTCCAGACGCTGTCGCGTCACCTGCCCGCGGCCAAGGGCATGAGCGCCCAGCAGATCCGCGACGCCGGTTTCCGCCTGGCCGACGCGCAGTCGGCCGTGGCGCGATCGACCGGCTTCGCCGGCTGGCCCCACCTGGCGCGCTACGTCGAGCAACTCCGATCGCTCGAAGGCACGTGGGTGTTCCAGCGCCTGGAGATCGACGGCGCCACGGTGCCCCCGGGGGCCATGGCGCAGTCCCGCATTCTCATCGACGGCGACCGATTCCGGACCGAATCGCCCGGGGTGGTGTACGAGGGCACCTTCAGCATCGACGTGGAAGCCACGCCGCACACGATCGACATCGAGTTCAACGCCGGGCCGGAGGCGGGCAGGATCAACCGCGGAATCTTCGCGCTGGCGGGGGACCGGTTGGAGATCTGCCTCGACATGACCGGCAGGGCCCGGCCCGGTGCCTTCGTGACCACCGCCGGGAGCGGCTGCGCCTACGAGGTGCTTTCGCGTGCCTCGGCGTCTCGGCCGGCGGGCGTGACCGGGGCTCTCGGCGAGCGAGCGGCCGGCACCGCAACTCCGGAGGCCACGGACGCCGCGACGCCGAAGGGCTTCGAGCCACGGCCGTCGGATCTGCTCCGGCGGCTCCAGGGCGACTGGACGGCCGAGCGCATCGTGCGCGACGGAAAGGAACTGCCGGCGTTCATGCTGACGGGCGCCCGGCGGCACGCCAGCGGCAACGAACTGACCATCACGGTCGCGGGTCAGGTGGCGGTGCACGCGCTGGTGCGCGTCGATGAGGCGGCGACGCCGACGGCCGTGGACTACTTCCATCTTTCGGGTCCCGCCAAGGGCCGCCTCTCGGCCGGGATCATGCGCTGGCAGGGCGGCTCGGCGTGGTTCTGCATGAGTCCGCCGGACGAAGCCCGTCCAGAAGGCTTCGACTGCCCGGCGGGCAGCGGCCGAACACTGAGCGTGTGGAAGCCGTCGAAGGCGTAGTTCGACGGCAGGAGCAAGAACGCACACGAGCGGGACGGTCCCGCGCCGGCCGGCGGCGCGGGCCGTCCCGATTTCACTGGCGTTCAGTTGGCGCGGCGGCGCAGCTCCCGCAGCGCATCGCGGGCGACCCAGCGGGCCGCCGGGTCCGTGGAAGCGGCCAGGTCCTCGGCGAGCGCGATCGCTCGGGCGCGAAGGGTCTTGTTGCGTTTGCCGATAGCGCGGAGCGCCCAGTTGACCGCCTTCTTGACGAAGTTGCGCCCATCGCATGCGTGCCTGCGGATCAGCGGCAGGCACCGCTCGAAGGGCGCATCGCCGGAGGTCTTGTCGTGCAACGTCAGCGACGCCAGCACCGCGAACCCGGCACGTTTGACGAACTCGGGACGGGCGGCCGCCCAGGCACGAACGCGCCCCCAGGCCAGGTCGCCCGGGGCGCGGTCGAACAGGCAGAAACAGGCGGTGTCGCAGACGGCCCAATTGTCGAAGCCGCGGGCCCAGCGGTCCATCTGTCGCACGGTCAGCCGCGACGGCTCGCCGATGAACGCCGCCATCAGGCGGGCCTCGTACTGACCGGTGGCCCAGAGCGCCTCGGCCAGGGCGTGATTGCGCTGCGCATCGGCGGGCGTTCTGCCGCGCGATCGAAGCGACCGCGCCGTCGACCGCAGGTCTCCCACCCTGAGCCCGAACGCGGTCGCCGCGGTCGGGCCGTCGATGCCGAACCGCTCGACCATCTGGCGGGCGATGCGCGGGTCGGCGCGGCGTTTCAGGTCGGCGAGAATCGAAGGGATGTGCGGCGACGGCGCGGCGGCCACGGGTGCGACGGGTCTC